>JANXRP010000048.1 GCA_025352965.1 Comamonadaceae bacterium | reverse complement strand
CCTATCCAAGGCATGGGCAGCAGCATCGCGACTGGTGTAGCAGCGACTAAAAACGCAAAAGGTTGGTTGATTTTGCCAGCTGATCTCCCCCTCATACAGCCCGAGACCTTGCGCCAATTATCAGCAGCCTTAGCCAAGCATGAGGTGGTTGCGCCCACGGTAGCAGGCCAACGCGGCCATCCTGTTGGATTTGCCAAAGCTTGCCAGCAAGATCTATTAAAACTGCAAGGCGACCTAGGCGCTAAGCACATCATCGATCAATACGATCTACACTTGATTCCAGTAAAAGACGCGGGCTGTATTTTGGATGTGGACACACCAAAAGCGCTGGCTCTTGCACAACAACTCGCACTTGAGCACATATCATGAACCCACAAACCGCACTCACCACAGCGCAAGACATTTGCACCGAAGGCATCGCCCTAGGTCGGCAAGGCAAGCCAGAAGAAGCGCTCGCCCAGTACGCCGTCGTCATTACCCAGTTTGGCGCTGAACAGGGCATCGAATTTCTCAAAGTCCTAGCCGTAGCCATGTTCAACACAGGCACTACGCTAGCGGCACTGGATCGCAACGAAGAAGCCGTTACAGCCTATAACGCACTCATTGAGAAGTTCAAACAACCTATTAACGCCGAATTTCAACTCTATGTAGTCAAAGCCTTGATGAATAAGGCCTACCGCCTCAATACTTTGCTACGAAACGATGAGGCTATTGCCACTTATGAAACGGTGATCGCGCGTTTTGCTTCAAACAAAGATCCCGAGACTGTGCCTTACATTGATTCTGTGAAATCATTCCTAACCGAGCGTCAAGCCGTGCTGGACGCTCGCGAGCAAGCTACTGGCGCATAAGGCAGCAAGGCTAAGGCCACGAGAGCCTAATCCAGCGCAAACCCAAAGACGCGGGTAGCGATTGGGATCAGGCTGGCCTAACAAAGGCTGACGATTTTTTTGCGCTGTGCGCACGCCAACCCATGATGCTGACTCCGCACGAAGCTTTTTCAACTCTAGCTTGGTCAGCTCAGGCAGCAGCACCTGCAACTTTTCAAAATTCTTATCCACGTCCTTTGCGCGAGGTATCAAATCCATCTCGTCACGCTGAAAAGTAGCACCTGCGACCCAGCCGCTAGGGGTTTGAATGAAGTGTCCCATGCCATTGACGGGGCATGCTAATTGCGGATAAACACCACCCCACTCCACTTGCCCACGAATCGGTTGTAGCGTTTCTTTGAGCTCAGGCAATAAGTCAGGCGACTGGTAACCGCAGGCCACCACCACAAGCTCTGTACTGAGCCCCGTCACATCATCCACTCGCACTTGCGTTTTAAGCTCAATATGAGGATGCGTCAGCCATGCGGCAATCAAGCGTTTCGGATTGACCCAGCCCGCTGCACCATGAAATAATTCCTGCACCTTGCCCGCAGGCCTTACGGGGTAAGGCTCGCCAACCACTTTGCTTTGCAAACCAAGCGAGTCTTGGGGTTCCAGCCATGTACTTGGTAATTTTTTGTCGCCGCGAATGCAGCGCTCCAAAACGCCTGTCATGGCCCAGTCCACGCCTTCATGCAGCAAACCTGCATCCGTTAATCGACGTAACTCTTGCAAAAGCATATGGACACCGCGTCTCAGCAAGCGGGAATGCGGCGCGTCGTCAAGCGACACGCTGGGTGCAAACAAAGCAATCGGCACACCCGACGCGCCAGATGCTGGCGTAGCCGTCTGCTCGTAGACCGTCACGCTATAGCCCGCATGGGCAAAGGCACTCGCGCAAGCTGCGCCTGCTAAACCGCTGCCTACAATGCTGACTTTTTTAGGCTGCGGGTGGGACATAACCCTGCGCTGCATCTGCGCCATCACCAAAAAAATGGTTATCCATTTGACGTGCCAAATACTGCCGCGCACGTGCGTCCGCCAAATTCAAGCGATTTTCATTCACCAACATCGTTTGGTGCTTCAGCCAAGCCGCCCAGGCCTCTTTGCTCACTTGCTGCCAGAGCTTTTTGCCAAGTTCTCCTGGATACGGAGGAAAGTCTAAACCTTCGGCCTCTTTCCCCAGCTTGATGCAGTTGACCATGCGTGCCATATTCGTTTTCCTTAGTTAAAAATTAGGGTTGTGGATTCAAAATCCAATCGGTGATGACCTTGGCAGCCTCGGCTTCCATATTGATAAATCCGTGCCAATGAAGAGCTTCACAAGGATTGCCCGTCGGATTGCTTCCGCCATTGAGCAATATGAATTTCTTAATTGGAGTTTGCGTCAATTTTTCCATGATGTATGCCGAGTCACGCGCATAAGTCACACGACAACTATCGTTTTCGTGCGAAGCCACTAAGACGGGCACTCGGATTTTGTCAATCGCCAAATACTGAACGCTGGTGGGCGCCGAGGGTGCAGCCATCGAAGCAGTCAACACCACGCCATTAATTTTGTCACCCAGCGCAATAGCTGAAGCAGCCGCTGAAATCGTGCCCTGACTCGTGCCCACAAGCCATATGGGCAAAGGGCTCTTGGCACGCACATGCGCAACAACCGCTGCTACATCAGCTATGTGTTCAGGGGTTGCTCGCAGCACAGGATCGAGCTGCCGCAGATCATTGGCATTTCCTAGCAAGGCCACGTTGAACGCCGCAGCAGGGTTGCCAGCGGCGAAATGATCACGACTACGAATCAAAAAATTTTGCGATTGTGGCTGGTTATTACGGTATCCAATGCCGCCCGAGCCGCCGCTCAGCAAAATCAAAGTTGCGCGTGCGTTATCACGCGGCATCCACCAATAGCTGCTAGTCACACCCTCGCGCGTAGGCAAGATCATCAGCTCGTCTGCAACGGCTGGCAACGCCATCCATAAGCTAACGAAACTTAAAAAAATGTAACGGCCCAAAGCGTGCATAGTCAACCAGAATCAGGCTTAGAGCTTCTTCACCAGCACCTGAGACTTGCGATCCCAGTTGTACTTTTGTCTGCGCGCTTCGGGCAGCCAATTGGCATCCACAGGTGAAAACCCGCGCTTGATAAACCAATGCGTGGTACGCGTCGTCAGCACAAAAATACTCTCGAATCCTGCTGCTTTGGCACGGTGCTCGATGCGCTTCAAGAGTCTCTCGCCATCGCCTTGGTTTTGCACGTTGGGCGATACCGTGAGGGCAGCCATTTCAGCTGTTTTGGCTTCAGGAAAGTGATACAGCGCCGCACAACCAAAGATCACACCATCATGCTCAATCACAGTGTAGTACTTGGCGTCGCGCTCAATCTCAGTGCGGTCGCGTTTGACTAGCGTGCCATCACGTTCAAATGGTTCAATCAATTGCAAGATCGAACCCACATCGTCAATCGTCGCCTCGCGCAGGCTCTCTAATTTTTCATCGATCACCATGGTGCCGATACCGTCGTGTACATAAATCTCAAGCAGCAGCGCACCATCCACGCTATAGGGCAAGATGTGCGAACGCTCCACGCCGGACTTGCACGCGCGGGCACAGTGCTGCAAATAAAACGCTGTGTCTGTGGGCTGCGTCGCATCAGGCAAAGCCGCAAGGAGTTTTTCTGCATCCACCAGCGGCAGCTCAGTATCCACAGGGCTTGTAAGGTCGTTAGAGTCAACGTGGATGCCGTCAATTTCCGTTAAAAAAATCAGCTTATCAGCTTGCAAGCCAATCGCCACGCTGGTTGCCACATTTTCCATGGTGAGGTTAAACGCCTCGCCCGTAGGCGAAAAACCAAACGGCGACAAAAGCACCACCGCCCCCATATCCAGCACTTGGTTGATGGCGGCCGTATCCACTTTGCGTACCAAACCTGAGTGGATAAAGTCCACGCCGTCAATCAAACCCACAGGTCGTGCTGTCAAAAAGTTACCAGATATCACGCGAACCGTCGAGCCCGCCATCGGTGTATTGGGCAAGCCTTGGCTAAACGCAGCTTCAATCTCGTAGCGTAATTGCCCTGCGGCCTCTTGCGCGCAATCCAGCGCAACAGAGTCTGTAATCCGCATCCCGTGCGAATACTGCGGCGTGTGCCCTTTGGCGGCCAATTGCTCATTGACCTGCGGCCTAAAGCCATGCACCAGCACGATCTTGACGCCCATACTTTGAATCAAAGCAACGTCTTGTGCAATCAAGTTCAGCTTACCGTCCGCGATAGCTTCGCCACAAACAGCCACCACAAACGTCTTGCCGCGATGCGTATGGATATACGGCGCGACAGAGCGAAACCAAGGGACGAAATTGGGATTGGCGGTAGTGGTCATGAGGTGGCAGGCAAAGAGAGATCAGTGTTAAACGAACCACCAAAGTAACGCGAATGCGTATTGCGAATGGTGGCTTCGCTATCGGCTTCTAACATCACAATTTCCATTTTTAAGCCTCCAGGCAAACGCGATAACTCGATCTCGCGCTGCAAAGCATGCGCTTGTGCAATCGCTCTGTCACTTTCTGGATAAGTGAGCATCGATTGCAATTTTTGTTGCTCACGGCTGTATTCAATGTAATAAATCATTTTTTAAATTTTTTCATTTCCAAAAATTCTTGTCGTAAGTTTTGCACCCTAAGTTCAATTGAGTTCATTACCGAAAGTGGCACGCTTGTGCGATCATGCGACTGATCAAATCCTCTAGATTTTTCAGACACTTCCATCAAAACCTGCACTATTTGCTTATCACCTGTCCCATATTTTATTTCTTGCCCAAACATATCTGCCATGTCTTCTGACAACAGCGCCCATAGATGTTGAAACCGTGTACGAATCTGTATCTCAATCCGCTTTCCGTCAACCTTCACTACCAAGTGTTTTGCGCGATAGCCATGGCTTGGCTTTGCAACTCGGTCATAGAGCTTGGCATCTGGAAACACGCTCATAAGCTTTTCGGTTAACTCATTTTGAGCCGCCAGATTACCGACCGTCACACGACAACCGCCAATATCTTGCATCGCGGATAACTGTTTCACACCATCGCGCCTCAGCTTTGCCACAATGGACAGCGTTGTTTTAAGGGATCTTGAAGTTACTTCCAGCCCAGACACTTCTCTCACCTTATCTGCCACCGCCTTCGCTGGCTCTGCAAAACTATTCCGATAGCTGGAGAGCATTGTTACATCTTCAACAAAATTTGCATCACTCGCGCTGCCCGTTTTCAAGCGCTCACCCAGCTTGTCGATCTGGTTGTTACTGAGATTTGGCGAGGCGCTTTTCATAAGCTCTGTATTATCAGCGCGCCCATGCTCAATATCACTTTCCCTGAAAACTTACCCGTCAGCGAACGCCGCGCTGAAATTGAGGATGCGCTCAAAGCCTCGCAAGTGCTGATTTTGTGCGGCGAAACGGGCTCGGGCAAGACAACGCAACTACCCAAGATTGTGCTGGGCTTGAAGCAAGCCAAAGCCGCGCGAGAACAAAAAGAGCACTCTGGCAAGCCACAACCAGCAAGGGCTGCAGGGCATATCCGTAACAAAATAATTGCACACACCCAGCCGCGCCGCATTGCTGCCTCTTCGGTCGCCAAACGCATTGCTGACGAGCTAAAAACGCCGCTGGGCGAAGTGGTGGGCTACAAGGTTCGATTTGCAGACAAGCTATCCAAAAACACGCAAATCAAGCTGATG
>JANXRP010000190.1 GCA_025352965.1 Comamonadaceae bacterium | reverse complement strand
CGTCGATTGACCACACTGACTCGACCTACGACGTGTTCACGACCAACCCACTCACCTTTGCATCGACTCTGGTCAATCGTCCGCTCGATCAGGTGTTTGTACTCAATGCGATGACAAACTTGAGCAAAGATTCCAGTTCATTTTTATATGGTCTTGTCGATGCCGATCGTGCTGCCGTTATTGGTTATTCGATGGGCGGTTATGGTGCACTCATTACTGCGGGCGCAGCCGTGACGCAAAAAGCTGCAGACTCAACCGAAGTGCCCGTCGTCGTTCCGCACGGCATGCTAGGCGTGCATTTGGCAAGCAATCCTGCGCACCGCGCATTGTTTGACTCGCGCATCAAAACTATTGTGGCGATTGCACCTTGGGGTCATGTGCGTGGTGTGTTTGATGCAGCATCCCTCGCCAGCATCAAAGCGCCGATGCTGATGCTGGCAGGCTCGGTAGATGATGTATCGGGCTACGACAGTCTTCGTGCCACGTGGCAAGGCGCTACAGGCGTTGACCGCACACTGCTCACCTTTGAAAACGCGAATCACAACGCCGCGGCGCCCATGCCGCCGCCGCTAGAGACGCAGGCGGTTGACCCAAAAACTGGCGCGACGATGGCCAATCACTATATCGATGCGGTGTGGGACAACGTGCGCATGAACAATATCTCGCAGCACTACATCACCGCTTGGCTTGGTAAATATCTTAAAGCTGACGCTGCAATGGATGCTTACTTCGATCCAGCCGCGTGGAAGGGTTTTCCGCCTCGTACTGCAAAAGGTTTGAAGCTTGAAAAGCTACCTGCTGGCAAATAAGCGCTAAGTAGATGAGCCGCTTGAGCTTTGCACTCGCGCCGCCCACCAAACGAGCACGAGCACGGGCAAGCCCAAAAGCGCCGTTGCCGTAAAAAAGTTCGCGTATCCTTGCGCATCCACAAACTCACCCGAAAAGCCCGCTAGAAATTTGGGTAGCAAAAGCATGAGTGAGCTAAAGAGTGCGTACTGCGTGGCGGTGTAGTTAATGTTGGTCAGGCTAGACAAATACGCAATAAATGCCGCGCTGGCAATACCGCTGGCTAGGTTGTCGGCAGAGACAACGGCAATTAAAGCGTTGACATCGTGACCACGCGAGCCCAGCCACACGAAGAGTAAATTGGTGAGGCTAGACAGCACCGCCCCCGCCATCATGAGGCGCATCACGCCAACCTTGGGCGCAAGTGCGCCGCCGATCAATGCACCCAGCAAGGTCATCGCCACGCCGTAAATTTTGGTGACCGCTGCGACCTCGTCTTTGGTGTAGCCCATGTCCACATAAAACGGATTGGCCATGATGCCCATCACGATGTCGGAGATGCGGTAGGTGGCAATCAACGCGAGGATGAGAAATGCTTGCCAGCCGTAGCGTTTACAAAAATCAGCGAAGGGATTGATGAGTGCCACTTGCAACCATTCACGCAAATTTTTAGCGCGTGCGGTGATCTGCGATGTAGCTGGTTCTTTTGAAAAGATGACGGTTAGAACGCCCACCAGCATCGAAAACGCCATCACGCTGTAAGCCATGCCCCACGCAGTGTGGTCGTAGTTGGCAGCATTCGCAATCTCGGCTCTGGCAGCAATCCACAGCACACCCGCACCCGCCCAAATCATAGCGAGGCGATAACCTGTTTGATAGCTGGCGGCAAGGGCGGCTTGCATGTCAGTTGCTGCTGACTCGATGCGAAAAGCATCCAGCGCGATGTCTTGTGTGGCGCTAGAAAATGCGACAAGCAGTGCGCACCACACAATGACGTTCAAGGACTCTTTAGGGTCACTCATCGCCATGCCCACCAAACCTGTCATGACACCCATTTGCGCCAGCAAGAGCCACGAACGACGGCGACCCAAGCGTCCGAATATTGGCAGCGTCACACGATCCACTAGGGGGGCCCACACCCACTTAAATCCATACGCCAAACCGACCCACGAGAGGTGCCCGATAGTGGCGCGGCTCACGCCCGCTTCGCGCAGCCAAAACGACAGCGTACCCAATACCAAGAGTAGCGGTAGGCCTGCGGAAAAGCCCAGCGCCAGCATCCTGAGGCTGGCAGGCTGCAGATAAATTTTGAGTGCGTTCATTACCAGTTTTAACGCCCCACGCCAGCAGGCGTGACGAGTCGCTCGACAACTTTGCCATTCTTTAAATGGCTTTCGACAATTTCGTCGATGTCGTGCGTGTCCACATAGCTGTACCACACGCCTTCGGGGTAGACCACGGCAATCGGACCGCCCGCGCAGCGGTCTAAGCAGCCCGCTTTGTTGACACGGACTTTGCCTTCGCCCGCTAAGCCCGCTTTTTTAACGGCTTGTTTGCAATGGGTAAATGAGTCGTTGGCGTTGTGATGTGCGCAGGCATCTTCGCCCTTATTTTTGTCGCGGTCGTTCAAACAAAAAAAGATGTGGCGTTCATAGTATGGTTTTTGAGGTGTGTGTATCGTCATGCGAATGATTTTAGTTTTTGCCAAAAGGATGATTTTTAGTTTTGTTGGGCCATGTGATGTTAGAAATGATGAGGATGAGCGCTGCATACGGCCACAGCCGCCCTAGCCACTGGGTTGCACCATAAAAACGAATGAATTGACCGCGCTCCCAAATGCTAAGCGTCTGAGTGAAATACGGATCGGGCGCCATGATGCCAAGCATTAACAACTGTGGTACCACCAGCAAAAACGCCAGCGCCCAGCACAACCGAGGCGCACTCGGCAGCAATAACACCCCAACGCCAGCGCCAATCCACAACCCCCATAAGGTTTGCTCGTGTAGCCAGACAGTCGCATGTTCTGGACCGAAGCTGAGGCCGTTGGATAGCGTTGTCACGCCTAGCGCGGCGATGACCATCAAAGCCAAAGAGAGCACGCGGTGCAAAAGCTTGGGCGTGACGGCGTAGCTCATGAGGAGCGGCACCACGAGCCCCAGTGAAATAATGGCGGACTCGGCTCTGTCGGACAAAACTTGCGTGTCTAACTCTAACCATTGTCCTAATCCAGACCCAAGTCCAAGCGGCACAGGCGTGGGATAAAGCAGCGCTAGTGGCCACAAGAGCAGTAACCCAAGCGCAAAGCCAGAACCGCTTGCAAAGCGGCGCTCGCGAAAGCGTGACCAACTGCGCAGCAGACCTACGCTATCCGCCATCCACGCCAACAGACCACCCAAAAGTCCACCGAGCGTATTCAGTGCCCAATCGACATTGGACGCGACACGCGGTGCCAGATAAGTTTGCAGCGCTTCCATCGCAAACGACAGCATGCAGGCAAATAAAGTTGCAAGCCATACACCGCGACTACGTTTGGCATGCGCGCTACCCTGCCAAACAATCGCTGCCAGTGCCCCAAGCGGCATATAGCCCAGCACGTTGATGACGACGTCAAACCCACTCCAATAACGGGGCAATGGAGCCGTCGCAAACGCCCAAGGCATCACACCTTGCGATTGCCAACCGACAAATGGATACAAACTAGCATAGGCCACAAGGCCACAGTAGACAAGGGCTAGCGGCAAGGCAAGTCCAGAAGCGGCAGTCCGTGTGGCTTGCAGGCGTGCCATGTTTTGAGATTTCTAAAACTGCGGCTTCATGACAACCAGCGCCACGGCAACGAACAGCAAGAGCACGGGCACTTCGTTAAACCAACGGAACCATTTCTCGCTGCGTTGGTTCTTCCTGTTTTTGAACTTACCAAGCAACAAACCGCAAGCATGGTGGTAACCAAAAATTAAAACCACCACGACCATCTTGGCGTAGAACCAAGTCTGTCCAGAGCCAATGCCGTAGAGCGCCCACAAGCTCACGCCAAAACCTAGCGCAGGAATGGCCAAGATGTGACCAAATCGATAAAGCCGCTCAGCCATGCCTAGCAGGCGTTGGTACTCCATGCTTTGCGTGTCTTTAACTTGTGCCAGATTCACAAAAATGCGTGGCACATAAAACAGCACGCCAAATAATGACACCACAAAAACAATATGAAGCGTTTTAAGCCACAGCATCAGCTCTCTCCCTCATTGACGGTACGCGGCACGCGCGGCGCAATCGCACACATCAGCTCGTAACTAATCGTGCCAGCAGCAGCAGCCACTTCGTCGATAGACAACACCACGCTGTCCATTTGGAGTGGATCGGCTCGCCCCCATAGCGTGACATGACTACCAAAACCACTATGGGGTAGATGAGTGAGATCAACGGCGAGCATATCCATGCTGATGCGCCCAAGCGTACGTGTACGCTGGCCGTCCACCAGCACAGGAGCACCTGCTAGCGCATTGCCAGCACTGCGCGGGTAGCCATCCGCATAGCCACACGCGACAGTTCCAATGCGCATAGGGCGCTCGGCCACAAACGCGCTGCCATACCCAACGCTATCGCCCACCGCCAAATCTTGCACGCTGACGATACGGCTAGATAAGGTCATGGCAGGCTGCAAGCCCCAATCGGCACTTGTTTTGGCAGGATAGTCTGGCGCTGCGCCGTACAGTGCCACACCCGCGCGCACCCAATCGCCTGACCGCTGTGCCGCGCGCAGCGTGGCCGCGCTGTTACCCAGCGAGCACTCGCCAGCCAAATCTTGTGTCGCTGTTTGAAACACCTCCCATTGCCGCGCCACAGCGGCGACGCCCTGCGCCGCATCACTATCCGCATCGCTGTAGTGGGTGAGGTGCGACACCTCGGCGACCTGGGAGAGCATGGCGAGACGCGCATAGGCGGCGCGGTATTGGGCGGGTTTGAAACCTAGGCGGTTCATGCCTGAATTGAGCTTCAAGAAAACGCGCTGTGGCTCGTTGGTTTTGTGAGCCGCGAGCCAATCAATCTGCGCTTCACAGTGGATGACGTGCCACAGGTTCAGGCGTGAGCAAAGCTCTAAGTCACGGACGTTAAATGCGCCTTCCAACAAAAGGATGGGGCCTCGCCAGCCCATGCTACGCAAGGCTTCAGCCTCGGTCAAATCAAGACAAGCAAAACCATCTGCGCCGCGCAAGCCTTCAAATATATGCTGCACGCCGTGCCCATACGCATTGGCTTTAACGACCGCCCACACCCTGGCCTCCCCTGCTAAAGCAGTAGCAGTTTTGATACGCGTCAAATTGCTGCGTAGCGCATCCAAGTGAATGGTCGCCAAAATGGGACGGGAATTATTGACGTCTGTCATCCCTTAAGTGTAGTAGAGGCTGTACACTCGCGCCAACTATGAACTCAAAATCACCTTGGATAGAAGGCCTCACAGATGCTGCTGGTTTTGTGGTCGGCTCGCTCATCGCATTTGGCATTGGCCGCTTATTAGGCTTTGACCTCTTTGCACCAGGTTATGGCTTTAGCAGCACGGTGGCCATCTTGCTTGCTGGTCTTGGCGCTGGATTAGGTGTTGCAACCGCTAGGCGGATTGCAGTCCGTTTTGACTAACGTCTAACGGGTAAACCCCTTCGGTTTCTACGTACACCTCATGCTATAACCTTGCTTCTATGAAACGTGGATTTTTTACTATCATGGCAGCGCAATTCTTTAGCTCGCTGGCCGACAACGCTATTTTTATCGTTGCGATCGAGTTACTGCGTAGCGGAAGTGCCCCCAGTTGGCATGCGGCCGCTTTGGTGCCCATGTTCGCACTGTTCTACGTCATCTTGGCACCCTTCGTTGGCGCATTTGCAGATGCAAAGCCCAAGAGTGACGTGATGTTTTTCAGCAACGCTATCAAGATAGTTGGGTGCTTATTTATGCTCTTTGGCTCGCATCCAATTTTCGCCTACGCAATTGTGGGATTGGGAGCTGCGATTTACTCTCCTGCTAAATACGGCATCTTGACGGAATTACTCCCTGCGTCGCAACTTGTTAAAGCTAATGGGTGGATTGAGGGACTCACGATTGGTTCCATCATTTTGGGCGTGCTTTTGGGCGGTCAATTGGTCGGCCATCCCGTCTCTCACTATTTATTGTCTTGTGATTTACCTCTCATCGACACTTTTGTGGACACGCCCGCAGAAGCCGCCATCTGCATTTTGGTTGCCGTCTATGCCGTTGCGGCTTGGTTTAATACACGCATTCCTTTAACGGGGGTCGAGTCTCGCCCCCTGCCCAAAAATTTGTTCACACTGCTGCCTGATTTTTGGCTTTGCAATAAGCGCTTGTGGCAAGACAAATTAGGGCAGATTTCACTTTCCACTACAACCTTATTTTGGGGTGTGAGCGGCAACCTGCGCTACATCGTTTTGGCATGGAGCGCAGCAGCACTGGGCTACACCACCACGCAAGCTTCTAATCTAGTTGGTGTGGTCGCCGTTGGAACGGCCGCTGGCGCCATCATTGCCTCTATGTATTGCCGCTTAGACAAAGCACCTAGCGTGATGCCTTTGGGCATTGGCATGGGGCTGTTGATTTTGCTACTCAACTTTATTGACAACGTATGGGTCGCCGCACCGTTCCTAGTTTTGCTTGGTGCTTTTGGTGGCTATTTAGTTGTCCCGATGAATGCGCTCTTGCAGCATCGTGGACACAATTTAATGGGCGCAGGACGCTCAATAGCTGTTCAAAATTTTAATGAACAGCTTTGCATCTTGTCGCTCGGGATTGGCTACACCTACTCCACAAGCCATGGCCTATCGTCCTTTGGCGCAATTACCGTATTTGGTTTATTGGTCGCTGGTGTGATGTGGCTGATTAAGCGCTGGCACGCTTCCAATTTGATTCACTACAAAGACATTGTTGACCACCAACTTGAGGTCGCAAGAAACGATAACCTTCACGACTAACCGCCATGAACTCTACGACTCGTCCGCTTCGCGTTTGGGATTTACCCACCCGAATTTTTCACTGGCTACTAGCTTTGTGTGTGATCTCGCTCGTCATTACGGGTATGCGTGGTGGTGGCGCGATGGAGTGGCACTTAAAACTAGGCTACAGCGTATTAACCTTGCTGATTTTCCGTGTGGTGTGGGGGTTTATCGGCGGCCATTGGTCGCGCTTCAAACAATTCTTCTACTCACCACTCACTATTCTTCGCTACCTGCGTGGCCAATCCAAACCCGAGCACGACGTTGGACATAACCCACTGGGCTCACTCTCTGTGTGGGGCTTGCTTTTTATCCTAGGCGCGCAAATAGCAACGGGGTTAATGAGCGATGATGAAATCGCGACGCAAGGACCGCTAGTTAAATTTGTCAGCGGCGCTTGGTCTAGCTTGGCAACCAGTTATCACAAACATTGGGGCAAGTGGATCATCATGGTGCTCGTCTGTTTGCACATTGCCGCCATTTTGTTTTATTTATTCAAAAAGAAAGAAAACTTGATTCGCCCTATGCTCCATGGCGACAAAGAAAGTCATCATACGGAGGTGCTGCCAGCATCAAAAGACGCTGCTGCTCAGCGCATCACGGCGCTGGCTATCTTTATTGTGATCGCGCTTGGCGTAGCCTACGCCGTTCAACGTTTAGGCTGATTCTTCAATGCTGCTTGGTAGAGCGGATCAACAATCTGACCTACACGTGCTAAATCTGCCGCCCGTGATTCTGGCGATGGATGTGTGCTCAAAAAGGCAGGCGGACGACCGCCACCCAAAGAGCCCATCTTTTGCCATAGCGTAATAGCGGCTTTGGGGTTGTAACCCGCTCTGGCTGCAAGCTCTAAGCCAATATCATCGGCCTCAACCTCTGCTTCGCGGCTGTTCGGCAATCCAAACGCCACCTGCAGTCCGTTTTGTGTCAAATTTGGATCGATATTCACACCGAAGAGTGCGCCGCCTATCACAGCACCAATCCCCACGACTCCTAAGACTTGCTGCCGAGATTGTTGCTCACGCACATGCTCTCGCAGTGCATGCGCAATTTCATGCCCCATAACGGCGGCCAACTCATCGTCTGTAATTTTGAGCTGCTGAATGAGCCCCGTATAAACGGCAATCTTGCCACCCGCCATGCAAAAAGCGTTTACTTCGTCACTTTGAAAGACATTAACTTCCCACTTCCAGCCCACTGCATCTGGACGGTAGACGGCAACTTGAGGAATCAAACGATTGGCAATTCCTTGCACACGAGCCAATAGCATGGGATCCGTATTCAAGGTTCGCTTTTGTCCCGCATCCTGCCTAAGCTGCGCATAAGCTGCCGCCGATTGCTGATCGACTTGCTCTCTGGATACGCCCATTGACTGCTTGCGAGTAACCCCAACTGCACCCGCTTGCGTCGTTTGCACGGTCTCACAGCCTTGTAGCGTAGCCAATACAGCAGCTGTCAAAGCTAGACTTGATACGCCTTTACGAATATTCATTAATTTGCAGCTTAGGCTTTTGCTTGTACTAGCATTGTTGCAGCATCGCTGACTTCAAACTTGCCAGGAGCTTCAACGTTTAGGTTAGCAACTTTACCGTCTTTAATCAACATGGAGTAGCGATTAGAACGCAGACCCATACCTTTGCTTGTTAAGTCTAACGTCAAGCCTGTTGCTTGCGTAAACGCAGCGCTACCATCAGCCAACATACGCACTTTTGTGCCAGTTTTTTGATCGCGAGCCCATGCACCCATGACGAAAGCGTCGTTCACGCTCACGCACCAGATTTCGTCTACGCCAGCAGCTTGCAGTTCGCTAAAGCTTGCAACGTAGCCAGGAACATGCTTAGCCGAGCACGTTGGCGTAAAGGCGCCAGGCAGCGCAAACAGCGCAATCGTTTTCCCAGCGCTCGCTTTAGTGGTATCCACAGCGTTGGGGCCAATCGAGCAGCCATTGCCTTCGACTTCAGAGAATTCCATTAAGGTTGCGGGGGGTAGTGTGTCGCCGACTTTAATCATAAGATGCTCCAGTAAAAATAAAAAAACTAAGAATGAATTGTAAAAACAAAAACGGCTCAAGAAAACTTGAGCCGTTTTAAATGTGATAAATCACAAGGTAACGCTAGGGGTTAGACCAGCACAGCCTTTTCAACGAGTCGTGTGACGACCCAGTTTTTGGTTTTGGACAAAGGACGGGATTCTGTAATCTCGACCATATCACCCATCTGATACGTACCGTTTTCGTCGTGGGCGTGGTATTTGCTGGATTTGCCAACAATTTTTCCGTAAAGCTCGTGCTTCACGCGACGCTCGACCAACACGGTCACAGTTTTGCTTCGTTTGTCGCTAACAACCTTGCCAATCAAGGTGCGCGTGAGAGATGTTTTTTCTGTCATTTTGCGTATTCCTTAATTATTTAGCAGCTTGTTTTTGTGCAAGAACAGTCTTGGCACGAGCAACATCGCGGCGCGCATTACCAACTAACGCAGTGTTAGTCAATTGCTGCGTGGCTTTTTGCATACGAAGACCAAAGTGCGCTTTTTGCAGGTCTTTGACTTCTGCGGTGAGGCCAGCAACGTCTTTGTCGCGCAAATTTTTATTTGTTTGGGCAGCTTTCATCTTGATAGTTCCTTGATTAAGCGCCGATCATGCGGCTGACAAAAGTGGTACGCAAGGGCAACTTGGCAGCAGCCAAGCGGAACGCCTCACGCGCGAGTTCTTCGGGTACACCGACAATCTCGAACAGCACTTTACCTGGCTGAATTTCAGCCACGTAGTACTCGGGATTACCTTTACCGTTACCCATACGCACCTCTGCAGGCTTGTTAGAGATCGGCTTGTCTGGGAAGATACGGATCCAAATACGACCACCACGCTTCACGTGACGGGAAATGGCACGACGCGCAGACTCAATCTGGCGCGCAGTCAAACGACCACGCTCAATAGACTTGAGACCATGATCGCCAAACGCCACGGAACTGCCACGTGTGGCAATGCCCGTGTTGCGGCCTTTTTGCTCTTTACGATATTTACGACGAGCGGGTTGTAACATGTTTATGCTCCTTTACCGTCAGAGGGTGCAGCGCTCGTGCTGGACTCTGGCGCGGCGACTTTGCGTACGCGCTTAACGGTGGTTTTGATAGCGGCTTCACCAGTGGCTTCAGCGGGTTTATCGCTGCCGTCGGTTGGTGCGGTATTAGTTCCCGATGGACGACGACCTGCACCAGCAGTGCGTGGGCGATCGCTACCAGGACCATCGCGGCGTGGACCGCGTGGCTTGCGCTCTTCTTCTTGCGGCACTAAGACCACAGGCGTAGCGCCACGACCCAAGTTGTCGCCTTTGTAAACCCAAACTTTGACACCAATGATGCCGTATGTGGTTTTAGCTTCGGAGAAACCGTAGTCGATATCTGCACGCAGTGTGTGAAGTGGCACACGTCCTTCGCGATACCACTCGGTACGTGCGATTTCGATGCCGTTCAAACGGCCAGCAGACATGATCTTGATACCAAGCGCGCCCATGCGCATGCAGTTTTGCATGGCACGTTTCATGGCGCGGCGGAACATGATACGTTTCTCAAGCTGTTGCGTGATGCTGTCTGCAATCAATTTCGCATCGAGTTCAGGCTTACGCACTTCTTCGATATTGACCGCGACAGGTACGCCCAACTTGGCCGCCAAGTCTTTTTTGAGGAGTTCAATGTCTTCGCCTTTTTTACCAATCACAACGCCTGGACGGGCGGAGAAAATGGTGATGCGGGCGTTCTTTGCAGGACGCTCAATCAAAACTTTTGACACTGATGCATTTTTCAACTTCAGTTTCAGGTATTCACGAACCTTGATGTCTTCTGCCAACATGCCCGCGAAATCGCGGTTGCTTGCATACCAACGGCTGGTCCAGTTACGGCTCACCGATAGGCGAAAACCGGTGGGGTGGATTTTTTGTCCCATGCTTCTCTATTCCTATCAATTGCCGACTGTCACATAAATGTGGCAGGTGGGTTTACTAATGCGATTGCCGCGACCTTTTGCACGAGCGGAGAAACGCTTGAGCGTTGCGCCTTGCTCGACATAGATCGACGTGATTTTGAGCTCGTCAATATCAGCACCGTCGTTGTGTTCTGCATTGGCAATAGCAGAGTCCAAGCACTTCTTGATGATGCCTGCGGCCTTTTGTGGGCTGAAGGTCAAAATGTTGAGTGCGAGGTCAACGCGCTTGCCGCGAATCATATCGGCGACTAGGCGGCCTTTGTCGCAAGACAAACGCACACCACGAACTATTGCTTTGGTTTCCATAGTTCTTCCTTATTTCTTGACAACTTTTTTGTCTGCAGGATGGCCCTTGAATGTCCGGGTCAGTGCAAACTCGCCTAGCTTGTGGCCGACCATTTGGTCAGTCACGTACACGGGCACGTGTTGTTTGCCGTTATGCACAGCAATGGTCAAACCGATGAAATCGGGCAACACCATAGAGCGGCGTGACCACGTTTTCACGGGTTTTTTGTCTTTGGTAGCAACAGCCTTTTCGACTTTTGCCATCAAGTGATGGTCAACAAATGGACCTTTTTTCAAAGAGCGTGACATGTTCGTACCCCTTTACTTCTTACGACGCGACACAATCATGACCTGTGTGCGCTTGTTGTTACGGGTACGGTAGCCTTTGGTCAGGTTACCCCATGGATCGACTGCATGACGACCTTCGCCTGTGCGTCCTTCGCCACCGCCGTGTGGGTGATCGACCGGATTCATTGCAACACCGCGCACAGTTGGGCGAATACCCATCCAGCGCTTCACACCCGCTTTGCCGTATTGGCGCAAGCTGTGCTCTTCGTTTGCAACCTCGCCAATCGTGGCGCGGCAGTCAATGTGGATCTTGCGAACTTCACCTGATCGCAAGCGAACCTGCGCGTAGATGCCTTCACGTGCCAACAGCGTTGCCGATGTACCAGCCGAGCGGCAAATCTGCGCGCCCTTGCCTGGTTGCAATTCGATACAGTGGATCGTTTGGCCCACTGGAATGTTGCGAATCGGCAAGGTGTTACCAACTTTGATCGGTGCTTCAGAGCCGCTCATCAAGCTTGCGCCAACGGCCACACCGCGAGGTGCAATCACGTAGGTACGCTCGCCGTCTGCGTAGCAAAGCAAGGCAATATGAGCTGAACGATTAGGGTCATACTCAATGCGCTCTACTTTCGCAGGGATAGCATCTTTATTACGCACAAAGTCAACGATACGGTAGTGGTGCTTATGACCGCCGCCTTTGTGACGAGTGGTGATATGACCATTGTTGTTACGACCTGCTTTTTGGAATTGCGATTCCACGAGCGAGGCTTCCGGACGACCTTTGTACAGGTGGTCACGTGTCACTTTCACCACGCCACGACGGCCTGGTGATGTGGGTTTCATCTTAATGACAGCCATGATTACGCAGCCTCCCCAGACAAGTTGAGCTCTTGACCCGCTTTGAGCGTGACATAAGCCTTACGAACGTTGTCGCGACGACCAGCAGATTTACCAAAACGTTTTGTTTTACCTTTGATGTTGACTGTGGACACATTCGTGACCTCAACCTTGAACATCAATTCAACAGCCGCTTTAATCTCATACTTGTTCGCCGTTTGCAACACTTTGAAAGTGACTGCATTCGTAGCGTCTGCAACCATCGTGGCCTTTTCAGACACAACGGGAGCAATCAACACTTGCATCAAACGGCCTTCGTCGAAAGACGTACCGGCGACGTTGAACTTGCTAGATTTATTTTTAGTGGTTAAGGAGCTCATGCGAACATCTCCTGAAATTGCGCCACAGCAGCTTTAGTCACAATCACTTTTTTGTAATGAATAAGTGACAATGGATCTGCATAGCGGGTTTCGACAACCAGCACGTTAGGCAGATTGCGCGAAGCCAAATAAAGGTTATCGTCCACATTGTCAGAGATGACCATCACAGACTTCAAATTCATTGCCTTGAATTTCGCAGCAAGGAGTTGAGTCTTAGGCGCATCAATGGTGAGCGAATCAACCACTGACAAACGACCATCACGCGCGAGTTGCGACAAAATCGAAGCCATACCTGCACGGTACATTTTCTTGTTCAGCTTGTGCGCAAAATTCTCTTCTGGCATGTTCGGGAAAATACGACCGCCTCCGCGCCACAGCGGCGAAGAAGTCATACCTGCACGCGCACGACCCGTACCCTTTTGTTTAAAAGGCTTCTTAGTGCTGTGCTTGACTTGCTCACGGTCTTTTTGTGCGCGAGTGCCTTGGCGTGCATTAGCCTGGAACGCAACCACCAACTGATGAATCAAAGATTCGTTGTAGTCGCGACCAAATACAGCTTCTGGCGCATCAAATTTTGCACTGCTTTGACCTTGATCATTGAGGAGTTCAACTTGCATTACGCAGCTCCTTTCATGGTTTTAACGGCCACCTTGATGGCGTGACGCACGGTCACAAAACCACCAGCGCTGCCAGGAATTGCGCCCTTGATGAGCAGCAATTGACGCGCTTCGTCGATACGCACGATAGGCAGGTTTTGCACAGATTTTGTGACATCGCCCATGTGACCTGACATTTTTTTACCAGGAAAAACACGGCCTGGATCTTGCGCCATCGAAATCGAACCTGGGACACGATGCGAACGACTGTTGCCGTGCGAAGCGCGCTGTGATTTGAAATTATGACGCTTGATCGTGCCTTGGAATCCCTTACCGATAGACGTGCCTTGCACATCCACCTTATCGCCAATGGCAAACACAGCCGCAGGGGCAATGCTTGAACCAGCGGCATGCGCAGCTGCTGCATCGGCAGCCACACGGAATTCTTGCATGATTTCGCCCGCTTCAACACCTGCTTTTGCAAGATGCCCAGCTTCTGGCTTTGTAACGCGTGACGCACGACGTGCACCAAACGTGATTTGCAACGCGGAATATCCGTCATTGTCTGGGGTTTTGACCTGGGTCACGCGGTTGTTAGACACATCGATCACGGTCACAGGGATGGAATCCCCTTCGTCCGTGAACACACGCATCATGCCCACCTTGCGGCCCAGCAATCCCAATCGATTGCTTAGACTCATTGTTTTCTCCGACCTTTAAAGGTCTTTATTGAGATTCCCCATAACGATTGATGGGGGACTTATTTTTTGACTTCGCCTAAAAAACAGATCTTTTAAGCGAAGCCAAAGATTATAACCCGAAATTAAATTATTGGAGCTTAATTTCAACGTCCACGCCAGCGGCAAGATCCAACTTCATCAGCGCATCTACAGTTTTGTCAGTAGGGTCGACAATGTCCATGAGGCGTTGGTGGGTACGAATCTCGAGCTGATCGCGGCTGGTTTTGTTGACGTGCGGTGAGCGCAGGATGTCAAAACGCTTCATGCGTGTTGGCAAAGGCACAGGGCCTTTGACAATCGCGCCTGTGCGCTTGGCGGTATCCACGATCTCAGCGGCAGCAATGTCGATGAGTTTGTAATCAAACGCCTTGAGACGAATACGGATTTTTTGTTTAGTTGCCATGATATTGCCTTAAACCTTAATCAGATCTTTAAGCCAAAATCTTAGCGACAACGCCAGATCCGACGGTACGACCACCTTCGCGGATAGCGAAACGCAGACCTTCTTCCATCGCAATCGGGTTGATGAGTTTCACGGTAATACCCGTGTTGTCACCTGGCATCACCAT
>JANXRP010000189.1 GCA_025352965.1 Comamonadaceae bacterium | reverse complement strand
ATTGAAAAAGCCTATGCGGCAGAGATCAACCCACAAATTAAAGCTGAGCTGGGCATGGTTCGCGCCGTGGTGTTGCTGGGTAATTCAGATGTTAAAAAACGTCTGGAGGCCGCACAGTTGTTGGCCTCCAGCAATAGTCCCACGACAAAAACGGCCATCTTAGAGCGCCTCAAAACAGAATCTGATGAGGCTGTGAAAGCAGCATTGAAATCGGCGCTAGCCACTGTTGAAGCAGGTCTTGTCTGGGGTGAGCGACTCGCCGCTATTTTTTCTGGCATCAGCCTTGGATCAATCCTTTTACTCGTTGCGCTCGGCCTTGCGATTACCTACGGTCTGATGGGCGTCATCAACATGGCGCATGGCGAGCTGATGATGATTGGTGCGTACGCCACTTACGTGGTGCAAGGCTTGTTTCAAAAATATCTACCTAATGCCTTTGATTGGTATTTGCTAGCAGCTGTACCTGTTTCTTTTCTAGCCGCAGCGCTGGTGGGTGCCGCATTAGAACGCAGTGTGATTCGCTTTTTGTATGGTCGTCCGTTAGAGACGCTGCTAGCCACATGGGGGATTAGTCTGATGTTGATGCAGCTCGTGCGCACGATTTTTGGCGCACAAAACGTTGGCGTTGAAAACCCAAGCTGGATGAGCGGCGGCATCACCTTGATGGGAAACTTGCAACTGCCTTGGAATCGGATCATCATCATTGCATTCGCCGCAGCTGTGCTGCTTGGCATGGCATTTTTAATTGGCAAAACAAGACTTGGACTCTTTGTCCGTGGTGTCACGCAAAACCGCCCTATCGCTGCGTGCATGGGCGTGAACACTGCCCGTATTGACACGTATGCATTTGCACTAGGCTCTGGCATTGCAGGCCTTGCTGGTTGTGCCCTCAGCCAAATTGGCAATGTAGGACCTGACCTTGGACAAAGCTACATCGTGGATGCATTCATGGTCGTGGTGCTTGGCGGTGTGGGGCAATTAGCTGGAACGGTTTACGCGGCGCTTGGCCTTGGCATTTTGGGTAAATTTTTAGAAGGTTTTGCGGGCGCAGTGCTTGCCAAAATTGCCGTGCTCGTCTTCATCATCATCTTTATTCAAAAACGCCCGCAAGGTATTTTTGCAATGAAGGGCAGGAGCGCTGAACTATGAACACACCCCTCTTGTCACGCAAAAGTTGGGGCGCCTTCTTTGTTGCCTTAATCATTATTGGTGTGATGGCGCCCGTGCTTAATTTACTTGTCCCCGCTGGCAATCTCTTCCACATGAGCGACTTTTCCGTTTTGCTGATTGGCAAAATTATGTGCTACGCGATTTGCGCTTTGGCCATGGATTTAATTTGGGGCTATACAGGCATTTTGAGCCTCGGACACGGCGTGTTTTTTGCGTTGGGCGGCTATATGATGGGCATGTATTTGATGCGTCAAATTGGTACGGACGGTAACTACAAAAGCAACTTGCCCGATTTCATGGTGTTTCTTGATTGGAAAACGCTGCCGTGGCATTGGACGTTCTCGAATAGCTTTGTCGCAACACTGATTCTGATTGTTGCAGTGCCAGGTTTGATTGCGTTTGTGTTTGGATTTTTTGCTTTCCGTTCACGTATCAAGGGCGTGTACTTCTCCATCATCACGCAGGCCATGACCTTTGCCGCGATGCTGCTTTTCTTTCGTAATGAGACAGGCTTTGGTGGCAACAACGGCTTTACCGATTTCAAACGTATTGCGGGCATTCCGATTGCTACGCCGTCTATGCGCATGACGTTGTTTGTGTTGACAGGACTCACCTTACTCAGCTTCTTTTTGTTTGCCCGCTGGTTGGTTACAAGCAAATACGGACGTGTGCTGCAAGCCATTCGCGACGCAGAGTCGCGCGTGATGTTTTCGGGCTACAACCCCATTGGCTACAAGCTCAGCATCTGGGTCATCTCCGCCGTGATGTGCGGGATAGCGGGGGCGCTCTATGTACCGCAAGTCGGCATTATTAACCCGGGCGAAATGTCACCTGCCAACTCGATTGAAATGGCCGTCTGGGCAGCCGTCGGTGGGCGCGCCACCTTGATTGGCCCCATCGTTGGTGCGTTCATTGTGAACGGCGCCAAGAGTTGGCTGACTGTGGCGGCTCCCGAGTTTTGGCTCTACTTTTTAGGTGCCTTGTTTATTGGCGTAACGCTGTTCTTACCCAATGGCGTTGTGGGGTTAGTTAAAAAAATACAAACAAAAATCTCAAGTAGGAGCGGCGCATGACACCCGACTTGATGGCGAAAGGCACAGAGTTAGCCGAAGCGCATGCCAAACTAGAAGCCGCACAAAAGCAGGGGCAGACCGAATCGGGTGGACGCGGCGCTGGGTTTTCTCGTATGCACAAACTAGGCGAAGTGGACACTGCGCACGGCCGTATTTTGTATTTGGAGGATGTCAATGTCAGCTTTGATGGCTTCAAAGCCATTAACAATTTGTCGCTTGATATTGCCCCAGGCGAGCTGCGTTGCATCATTGGCCCTAACGGTGCAGGCAAGACGACGATGATGGACATCATCACAGGCAAAACGCGTCCCGATTCAGGCACAGTTTTCTTTGGCAGCACGATTGATTTGCTACGCTACAAAGAGGCTGATATTGCCCAAATGGGGATTGGCCGCAAGTTCCAAAAACCAACCGTGTTTGAGCAGCTCACGGTATTTGAAAATTTAGAGTTGGCGCTTAAAACGGATAAATCGGTCAAATCATCCATGCTGTTCAAACTGGATAGCTTGCAAAGCGATAGGCTTGCCGAGATTCTGCACACAATTCATCTAAACCAAGATGCGACAAGGCTTGCAGGCAATTTGAGCCACGGGCAAAAGCAGTGGTTAGAGATTGGCATGCTGCTCATGCAAGACCCCAAGCTGCTATTACTCGACGAGCCTGTAGCAGGGATGACAGACGAAGAGACGGCACGCACGGCAGAGTTATTTTTAACCTTAAAGGGTAAACACTCCCTGATGGTAGTAGAGCACGATATGAGTTTTATTAAAGCCATTAGCGATGGTGGTGGCATTGTGACGGTGCTGTGCGATGGTTCAGTTTTAGCACAAGGCTCGCTCGAACAGGTGCAAGCCGATGAGCGCGTGATCGAAGTTTATTTGGGACGCTAAACATGACTCATCCCATTTTGAACATCACCAACGTTAATCAATACTACGGCGGCTCGCACATACTGCGCGACGTCAGTTTGCAAGCCGAACTTGGCAAGGTCACAGTCGTCCTGGGCCGCAATGGCGTGGGCAAAACGACGCTGCTCAAAAGCTTAATGGGGCTCGTGCCCATTCGCGCTGGAGTCATTGAGTTTGATGGCCAATCTATTCAAAATGCAACTTCGTATGACCGTGCCCGAGCTGGTATTGGCTTTGTACCGCAAGGTCGTGAAATCTTTGCACGCCTCACAGTCGAAGAGAACTTACGCATGGGCTTGGCCTACAAGGCTGCAAGCACGCCGATTCCTGCTGAGTTATTTGAACTATTCCCCGTGCTCAAACAGATGCTGGGTAGACGAGGCGGTGATTTGTCGGGCGGGCAGCAACAGCAACTGGCCATTGCACGTGCCTTGGCAGCCAAACCAAAGCTGCTGATTTTGGATGAGCCCACCGAGGGCATTCAACCCAACATCATCAAAGACATTGGCCGCGTGATTCGCATGCTGGCAGATCGCGGCGACATGGCCATTTTGCTTGTCGAACAATATTACGATTTTGCTGAAGAATTGGCCAACAGTTACGTAGTGATGGAGCGCGGCGCGGTGATTGCCAGCGGCAAAGGCAGTGAGATGCAAGCGAAAAATATTCGCAGCCTTGTGGCGATTTAAGTTGACCAAATACGCGGTGGATGCTCGTTTTTCAGATCCCACAATTCACTACGCCAAACTTGACGAATGGCGCGTAGCAACCCCATGGCAGACTCAACCAAAGGTGATAAAACACGCACAACGATGACTTGAGGATGGGGGCTCGTCACGCCAACTGTGCTGGCAAGCGAATGGCTAAAGGCCACAGCCCGTGCGGCTTGCAGAGCATTTTCTTTACGATGTCTTGCAATCGGAACACCTGAGATAAAGAAAAGAGAGGCGATACAGCGATGCCCTGCCAAACCAAGTGGGCTATTCAAGAGCAATGTATCTTTTGCGGCAATGCGTCCGCGCTCTAGCCACTTATTTTTTAGTTCAATGTGCTGTAAAAACTCGCCTTGATCAAATGGCAAATTCGCACTCGGTAAACCTAGCGCCGTCACGTCCCAGCTCATGCATTCGCTGCTCGCGGCAAGATCCATCACGAGTCGGTTTTCTGCCATGCATCCGCTGTAGCAAAGCGCCTCTAAGGGCAGCCACTCAAGCCGTGCGCCATCACCCAATTTGATCGTCGTGCTTTGCAACGCCGTGCCGCCCTCTGAGCGATAAAACCGTGTGGCGCCAGGCGTGGTGATGAGCCCGTGCGCACCACTAGCAACTCGCGCATCAATCAGTAGTGTGTCCCCTCCCACTAGACCACCTGGCGGATGAACAAGCACGTTATGACAAACCGCATCGCCTTCTGGATAAAGACTTTGCAGGATGCGCAAAGGCCCTGTGTGCACATGACGGCACACGGTTTTTTGATTTTCTAGTTGATATTCGAGTTGAAGCTGCGCGTGCCAAGTCATGGCGAGCCTTCAATAGAGAAAAGAAATTTGGTGGGTAATGCAAGTTTCGAACTTGCGACCCCTGCAGTGTGAATGCAGTGCTCTACCCCTGAGCTAATCACCCCAAGCTTTAAATTATAGCTTTATCCCTAGGGGTTTCCACCCAAACAAGGTTTATGGTTGTTACATAGAATAATTTTTTTGTTTCTTATAGGAAATTCGAAGATGAAAAAACTCAATCCCATCATGTCACTCGTACTGGGCGCAGCTCTCATTGCGGGTCTGAGCACCAGCATTGTTCATGCGCAAGCTAACGACACGCTCGCAAAAGCAAAATCCACAGGCGTCATCACCATGGGTGTGCGCGATTCTTCTGGTGCACTGTCTTACACATTGGGTGATGGTAAATTTGCAGGTTATCACGTTGAAATTTGCCAG
Source organism: Comamonadaceae bacterium (assembly GCA_025352965.1). Classification (GTDB taxonomy): domain Bacteria; phylum Pseudomonadota; class Gammaproteobacteria; order Burkholderiales; family Burkholderiaceae_C; genus JASGCK01. The sequence continues at coordinate 9,937 of JANXRP010000189.1, read as the reverse complement.
CGCATCATTGCTGCTGTTGAAAAAGCCGCGGGTAAAAAATTGGAAACCAAATACCAATTAGTCACTTCGCAAAACCGCCTGCCATTGGTGCAAAACGGTACGGTTGATATCGAATGCGGCTCGACAACCAATAACGCCACACGTCAGAAAGATGTCTCCTTCCTCTCCACGGTTTACATGGAGCAAGTGCGTATTGCAGTTAAAGCCAAGTCCACCATTACAAGCATCGCGCAATTAAATGGAAAAAATGTGGCGACCACAACAGGCACAACTTCTGTCCAATTGCTACGTAAAAACGAACGTGCGACGGGCGTTGATTTCAAAGAAATTTTTGGCAAAGATCACGCCGACAGCTTCTTGCTACTTGACTCTGACCGCGCTGATGCGTTTGTCATGGATGCCACCATTTTGATTGGCAACATCATGAACTCCAAGAACCCAGCCGATTTCAAAATCGTGGGCGAAGTACTGAGCATCGAGCCGATTGGCATCATGGTTCGAAAAGACGATCCTTGGCTCAAAAAAATGGGCGACAGCACTATTGCTGAACTCGTTAAATCTGGCGAAATGCAAAAAATCTACGATAAATGGTTCACAAAACCCATCCCACCAAAAAATGTCAACGTCAACATGGCTTTAACAAACGAAACAAAAGCCGCTTGGGCGAATCTTTCAGACAAGCCTAACGAAGACTATCAAAAGAAATAAGTCTGGCTTAAAACTTGCCTCATAAACCTCGCTAGGGCACAAACTCTGCGAGGTTTAGTTTTTTAAGGAGAATGTGAATGGATTTCAAAATGCTACTAGGTGACGATGGCAGTGGTCGCACCTATATTGAGTGGCTCATGGAGGCATGGGGCTGGACGCTGGCAGTGGCTGGCTCTAGCTGGGTCGTCGCCATGCTGTGTGGCACCTTGGTAGGGACGGCGCGCACGCTGCCTGCAAACCCATGGCTTACTCGCTTTGCCAACGCATGGGTCGAGCTGTTTCGCAACATCCCCGTCCTCGTGCAAGTGTTTCTTTGGTACTTCGTCGTTCCCAAGATGTTCCCATCCATGAAAAGCATTCCCAGCTTTTTATTGATTGTGCTTGCGCTCGGATTTTTTACCTCAGCGCGGATTGCTGAACAAGTTCGCTCAGGCATTCAAGCACTACCCAAAGGTCAACGCTACGCTTCCATGGCGATGGGTTTCACCACATTTGAAACCTATCGCTATGTACTCTTACCAATGGCCTTTCGCCTCATCTTGCCACCACTGACTAGCGAGTCAATGAACTTGCTCAAAAATTCGTCGGTCGCTTTTGCCGTGTCCATTGCAGAACTCACCATGTATGCGATGCAAGTGGGCGAAGAAACATCCAGACCTACTGAAGTTTATTTGGTCGTGACTATTTTGTACGCCCTCTCTGCCTTTGCCGTTAACCGTGCGATGGGCTTTGTAGAAAAGCGGATTCAAGTGCCTGGTTTTGTTGCTGCAGGCAATGTGGGCGGAGGACACTAATATGTTTAATCTTGACTTCACCTTTTTAACGTGGGACATGTTCAGCAAATTCGTGCTGAAGGGTTTCATCTTTAGCATTGAACTCACGGTTATTGCTACGCTGGGCGGTATTGTATTAGGCACGGTACTAGCGCTCATGCGCCTGTCTGGTAAACGTTCATTGGTCATGCCTGCCACCATCTATGTGGATGGTCTGCGTAGCATTCCACTCGTCATGGTGATCCTTTGGTTCTTCCTTTTGATTCCTTTCATCATTGGAAGGCCGATCGGTGCGGAGATATCAGCCACGATTACGTTTATTGCGTTTGAGGCTGCGTATTTCAGTGAGATCATGCGTGCGGGCATTCAGTCCATTGCGCGTGGCCAGGTTTTTGCAGGGCAAGCCATGGGCTTTACCTATGCACAAAATATGCGCTTAGTCGTTTTGCCGCAGGCTTTTCGCAATATGCTACCAGTGCTTCTGACGCAAACCATCATCTTGTTTCAAGACACGTCCTTGGTCTATGCCATTGGTGCGTATGACCTGCTCAAAGGTTTTGTCACAGGTGGAAAAATCTATGGCCGTGTCGAAGAGGTCTACATTTTGGCTGCCTTCGTTTATTTTGCAATTTGTGTGAGCCTCTCGTTTGCTGTGAAACGCCTGCAAGCCAAAATTGCCATCGTCCGTTAATCTATTTTTTGAAGAGTAAACATCATGATTGAACTAAAAAATGTTTCCAAGTGGTACGGCAAAACGCAAGTACTCAACAACTGTAGTGTCAACATCCAAAAAGGCGATGTCGTTGTCGTTTGCGGGCCATCAGGCTCGGGCAAATCGACTTTGATTAAAACTATCAATGCGCTCGAGCCCTTCCAGCAAGGTGAAATCTTTGTAGACGGTGCGGCAGTGCATGACAAGGCGACGGACTTGCCCAAGCTGCGCGCGCGCGTCGGCATGGTATTTCAAAGCTTTGAGCTATTCCCGCACCTGTCAGTCACAGAGAATCTGACCATCGCGCAGATCAAAGTGCTGGGACGCTCGGCTGAGGACTCACTAGCCAAAGGCCTCAAATACCTTGACCGTGTGGGTCTTTTGGCACACAAAGACAAGTTCCCAGGACAGCTCTCAGGTGGTCAACAGCAACGCGTCGCCATTGCCCGCGCGCTGTGCATGGACCCGATCGTGATGCTGTTTGACGAGCCCACATCAGCGCTTGACCCAGAAATGGTGGGCGAGGTGCTGGACGTGATGATGAGCTTGGCTAACGAAGGCATGACGATGATGGTCGTGACCCATGAAATGGGCTTTGCACGTCGTGTCAGCAATCGCGTCATCTTTATGGATGTGGGCGGCAAGGTATTGGAAGACTGCTCAAAAGACGAATTTTTTAATCATCCAGAGAATCGCCAACCACGCACTAAAGAATTCTTAAATAAGATTCTCCAGCATTAATTCACTATTAAACTGCACACTTCATATTTAATTCAAGGAGTATTTTGATGAGTATTGCAAGTGAATTTAAAGCCTTTGCCCTCAAGGGCAATGTGATGGATCTAGCCGTCGGTGTCATCATCGGCGGCGCGTTTGGCAAGATCGTGGACTCGCTGGTTGGCGACATCATCATGCCGCTCGTGGGCGCTATTTTTGGCAAGCTCGACTTCTCTAGCCTTTTCGTTGTGCTGGGCAATGTACCTACTGGCACGGTTAATACCCTTGATGCACTCAAGAAAGCGGGCGTACCTGTGTTTGCGTATGGCAACTTCATTACCGTCGCTGTTAACTTTGCAATTTTGGCTTTCATCATCTTCATGATGGTCAAGCAAATGAATCGCCTAAAGGCTGCTGAGCCAGCACCCGCACCAGCTGCTACACCAGAAGACGTACTCTTGCTACGCGAAATTCGCGACAACTTGAAGAAGTAATCTTCGCTTAAACGCCTGCGAACTTGCGGGCTTTTTGCAAAGCATAAAGCAGACCTCTAGGGTCTGCTTTTTTTGTGCCTGCAATATCAAACGCAGTACCGTGGTCAGGGCTGGTGCGAATGATGGGCAGACCCAGCGTGACGTTGACACCAGCATCCAGCCCAAGGTATTTAACTGGAATCAGCCCTTGGTCGTGGTACATGGCAATCACCACATCAAACTCATCTTGCGTCACAATTTTTCTCGCTCGCATAAAAATTGTATCAGGAGGAAAAGGCCCGCTAGCCCTTATTCCATTTGCCCGAGCGGCCTTCACCGCTGGCGCGATGATGTCGATTTCTTCGCGCCCAAAAAGCCCACCCTCACCCGCATGAGGGTTGATACCCGCAACCGCAATCCGTGGATTTTTGATACCCGTTCGCATCAAAAAATCATGCGTAATTTGAATCGTCTCTAAAATCCCTTCCGTGCTCAGTGAATCCAAAGCTTCGCGCAGTGGCATATGAATGCTCACCAAAACCGTTCTGAGCTCGTCATTCGCCAGCATCATGCGCACGGGTGAATTTCCGCATAGCGCTTGCAGCATTTCGGTATGGCCTGGATAAGCAATACCCGCCAAGGCCAGCGCTTCTTTGTGCAACGGCGCGGTCACGATAGCCCGAACATCACCATACAAAGCCGCGTGGGCTGAGGCTTGCACGGCCTTTGCCGCTGCAAGCCCCGCTGCACCTGACACGCGACCATAGGGCGGCAACGAGGCCAAATCAAACGGTTCGCCAGCTTGAATCACTTGGATTGCGTCGCTTGGAATACCTACCAACGCGCACGCACGCCGCATGACTACCGCATCACCATACACCACAGTACCTTGCATCGCTGCTATATGGTCGCGGTAGAGCATGGCAATGATCTCAGGACCAATGCCTGCTGGGTCTCCCATCGTGATGGCAATCGGCTTGGTATTCATCATCATGCTGGATTGTCGATATCAATGAACTCATGCTGCAAGCCAAAGTGCTCTGCCGCATGCGCAGCCACCGCAGGCGCGCCATAGCGCTCACTGGCGTGATGGCCGCAGGCGATATAGGCAACACCCATCTCTCGTGCGTAGTGCGCTTGTGGTTCTGAAATTTCGCCTGTGATGTACACATCAGCCCCTGCCGCAATAGCCGCCTCAAAATACCCTTGCGCACCGCCAGTACACCACGCGATATTTTTGACAACCCGCTTCGGATCACCAATCGCTGTGATGTTGCGCCCTAGCTTAGTTTGCACTTGCTCACATAGCACACCCAATGTGCCCGAGTTGCTGGTACCTAGCCAACCTATATCTTGCTCGCCAAATCGCCCCGTTGCATCCAAACCCAAGACACTCGCCAGCTGCGCGTTATTGCCAAGCGTTGGATGTGCATCTAATGGCAAGTGATAGGCAAATAAATTGATATTTTGCTCAATCAAACGACCAAGACGCTGACGCATCCAACCCGTCACCCGCGTCTCGCCGCGCCAAAACAGACCGTGGTGCACAAAGATGGCATCTGCGTTCGCGTCAATCGCCGCATCAATCAACGCAAGGCTTGCCGTAACGCCAGAGACGATTTTTTTAATCTCGCGTTTGCCTTCGACCTGCAAGCCGTTTGGGCAAAAATCTTTAAAGCGGTCAGGCTGCAAAAGCGTATTAAAAAAATTGTCCAGTTCAGAGGATGTTGTCATTGGCGATAATTCCTTCTTTAGCATTTTTACACCGCATTGTCTTAGGGAATCCCCATGCGCAGATTTTGGCTCTTATTTTCGCAAACCGTCACCATCGCCTTGGCGCTGTATTTTGTGACGGCTACCCTCAAACCAGAATGGCTAGGCCGTGCAACGCATGTGGGAACTAGCATAGGCGGAGTCTCTTTGCTGGAAGCCACGTCTAATAACAGCTCTAGCACTATCACTCCTGCGGCAGGCTCCCTAGCAGCTGCTGCTAAAAAAGCATCGGCTGCCGTTGTCAGCATCAACACCAGCAAAATTCAGCGCGCCAATCCCAAGCGCAGCGATCCGTGGTTTCAATTCTTTTTTGGTGGTAAGCAAGGAGATGCCCCCCAAGAGTCTGACCAGCAAGACCAAATGGGGCTAGGCAGCGGTGTGATTGTGTCTAGTGACGGCTACATCCTGACCAATAACCATGTGGTAGAAGGTGCGGACGAAATCGAAGTCATCTTGAACGATAGCCGCCGTGCCATTGCCAAGGTGATTGGCACCGATCCCGAGAGCGATTTGGCTGTGCTCAAGATCACGTTAGATAAATTGCCCGTCATTGTGCTGGGCAACTCCGATCAAGCGCTAGTCGGCGATACTGTCCTCGCCATTGGGAATCCCTTTGGCGTGGGGCAAACCGTCACTAGCGGCATTGTCAGTGCGCTTGGCCGTAGCCATCTTGGCATCAACACTTTCGAGAACTTCATTCAAACCGATGCGGCCATTAACCCAGGAAATTCGGGGGGTGCGTTGGTGGACGCGAATGGCAATTTGCTGGGCATCAACACTGCTATTTATTCACGCTCGGGCGGCTCATTAGGCATTGGCTTTGCCATCCCTGTGAGCCTTGCCAAACAAGTGCTGCAAGACATCGTGAAAGACGGTGCAGTCACGCGTGCATGGATTGGTGTTGAACCGCAAGACTTAACACCAGAGATCGCGGAAGCCTTAAAAATCAAACCTCTCGGGACTACTAGCGATGCGGCGGGGGTAGTGATTACAGGCGTCATGCAAGGCGGCCCAGCAGATAAAGCGGGCATTAAAGCTGGCGATATTTTAATCAGTGTGGCGAGTAAGAATGTTGGTAATACCGTACAAGCCATAGCGGCGATTGCGGGGCAAAAGCCCAATGTGCCCATCACGATGCAGCTAGTGCGAAATGGGAAAACAATCGATTTAAACGTAACACCTGGCACAAGACCTAAACCAAAAGTGAAGCGTTAAAAAGACTAAGTGGCCTGCAAGCCTTATTCTGCTTTTTTGGGTTTCACCCAAAACACGCAAGCCCAAATACCAATCTCGTAGAGCAAGCACATGGGCACAGCCAAAGCTAGCTGCGAGACGACATCAGGGGGTGTGAGGATGGCTGCAACCACAAACGCCACCACAATAAAGTAACCACGAAAATCTTTGAGCTTTTCAATGGTCACCATGCCTAGTTTGACCAAAAGAATCACCACAATCGGCACTTGGAAGGCAATGCCAAACGCAATATAGAGGCTCAAAATCGATTCCACATAGCTAGCAATATCTGGCGTGGCAGCCACACTGGCAGGCGTAAATTGCTGAATGAAAGTGAACATCTTGTCCAGCACAAAAAACTGTACAAAGCCAATACCCGCATAGGCTAGCAAGCTACCAAAAATAATCAGTGGTAGCGCAAAGTTCTTTTCATTGCTATAAAGACCTGGTGCCACAAATTGCCAAATTTGATACATCAACCATGGCAACGCCAAGAGCACTGCAGCCATCATCAAAACTTTGAGAGGCACAAAGAATGGCGAGAACACGCCGACGGCAATCAACTTAGCGCCCACCGGCATATGCGCTTGAATTGGCCTTGCAATTGCGTCGATGAGACCACTAGGGCCTGGCCAGATAGACAGCAAAATCACGCACACAGCAAAGCCGTAGATGCAGTAAAGCAATCGATCGCGCAGCTCCACCAAATGCTGCACAAAAGGTGCTTCAGTTCCTGCTAATTCGTCAGGTTTAGCGTCAGATTTTTCGCTTGATTCAGACATCAGATTATTTCAATTTTGGAGCAAGTTTTGGCCTGTAACGTGCCACGCGAGCCGCACCAGATAAGGCTTGGCGACGCACACCGCTTTTGGCTTTAAACCACTGCGGCATGGCAGACTGTTTGACGCGCCACTTCTTTTTGGGGTGTTTGTATTCCAGCGGGACGTGGAATTCATCGCTGTCACTATTCGATGTGATGGTGTTAGTGATGGAGCCTGCCGTGGCCTGCCAGTCTTTCTCGAAATCCGTCACATTGGTTTGCACCGCACCTTCCACATCCCGAGCGGCGCTCTCCATTTGTTCTTTCATTTTTTTGAGCTCATCCAACTCCATCGAGCGATTGACCTCGGCCTTCACGTCCGACACATAGCGCTGCGCCTTACCAATCAAAGCACCCACGGTACGCGCCACACGCGGCAATTTCTCTGGGCCAATAACGACCAGAGCCACCACGCCAATGACGGCGAGCTTAGAAATATCAAGATCAAACACTAGGCAAAAACCGTCTTATTAGACTTTTTCTTTAGCCTGCACGTCGATGGTGACAGGCTTTTCAATTGGTGTAGTGGTCGCCGCAGCTGCAGCATCGTCGCTCGTGCCTTGCTTCATGCCGTCTTTAAAGCCTTTCACAGCACCGCCTAAATCGGAACCTAGATTTTTAAGCTTTTTAGTACCAAACACCAAAACAACAATCACTAAAACAATCGCCCAGTGCCAAATAGAAAATGAACCCATAGTTTTCTCCAATAAAAAGTTAAATTGATTTTAGCCTCGGAGCCAAGGCCGCGGCCCGCCCATCACATGCCAATGCAAGTGATGCACCTCTTGCCCGCCATTTTTGCCTGTATTGGTCACAATGCGATAGCCGCCTTCTGGATAAGGCTCGCAGCCCGCTTCTAGCGCCAGCTTAGGAATCAGCGCCATCATGCGCCCCATCATCGGCGCATCTTCAGCGGTGAGATGTGCCATCGACACAATATGCTTTTTAGGAATGACTAAGAAGTGAATCGGCGCCCAAGGGTTAATGTCGTGAAAAGCGAAAAACTCATCGTCTTCATAGAGTTTCTTAGACGGAATCTTACCTTCGACAATTTTGCAAAAAATGCAATTCGGATCTTGCTCGAGACTCATTGTGGCATCCTGTTATTGCTAAAGCGCAGCCAGCCTTTGATACAACGATACAGATACCAAAAGCCAACGATAGACCAAGCAAAAGCGCCTGGCATGAATAGCAATAAAAACAACGGTGAAGTCACCAAGAGCCACAGCATCGTCCACCAAAACGTACGGATCATATAGCTGTGATGCTCTCGGAATAAGCCGTCCGTCTCGTCACTGCGCGCAATGTAATTGACGATCAGCGCAATCACGGCCAATGTGCCCATGCTCGCCCATGAGATAGCGTGCATGCCGTACAAAATATGCATCACCGTACGATTACTGCTGGTTTTCATATCGATCACTTCACTCATTTCATGCCCCCTTTTGCGAATCTTCTTTCGCGCGCTCGGCTACTTTGCGTAGTGCTTTTTCATCCAACCCTGACAAGCCGATGCGGCGCGTCAACTCTGCAACCACGTCTAGAGGTGTGAGCTCGTAATGCGCCAGTGCGATCATGCTGTGAAACCACAAATCCGCCACTTCACCTACCAACTTAGCTTTAGCTGCACTCATAGAGGCCACGTCTTGCTTGGCCTCTGCGGCATCCACATCCTTAGCCGCCATGACCGTTTCAGTCGCCTCTTCGCCAATTTTTTTCAAAAAAGCATCAGGGCCTTTAGCTAGCAATCTTGCGACATAGCTTGTCTCAGGGTCGCCGCCATTTGCTGGTTTACGCGTTTCCAGCACCTTTGCCAAATCGCTCAAAGTATCGGTTGCAGAATTCGTCATTTTGATCACTTTTTCTTGGTGTAAATTGTTTTAGGATCTTGCAGCACAGGCTCTACATCCACCCAAGCGCCGTCTTTGTATTGCTTATAAAAACAAGCGTGCCGCCCCGTGTGGCAAGCAATCGACGGGTCATGCCCGCTTTGCGTGACTTTCAAAAGCACCACATCGTTGTCGCAATCAAGGCGAATGTCGTGTACCGTTTGCACATTGCCCGACTCCTCGCCCTTAAACCACAGCTTATGGCGCGAGCGACTGAAATACACCGCACGCCCCAGCGCCACGGTCTTTTGCAGTGCCTCGCGGTTCATCCACGCAAACATCAGCACATCGCCTGTGGACTGCTCTTGCGTAATGACGGGCACGAGCCCTTTGTCATCCCACTTCACTTGATTTAAAAATTTGGTTTGCGGCATATCTACTCCTGACACCTAAAGCCTAACAGGAATCCCGCGCTTCGCCATAAACGCTTTGGCTTGACCAACGGTGAACTCGCCATAATGAAAGATACTGGCTGCCAGCACCGCGTCCGCCCGCCCAAGCTGAATGCCGTCTGCTAAATGCTCCAAATTACCCACACCGCCCGACGCAATCACAGGCACAGCGACCGCGTCGCTCACGGCGCGAGTCAGCTCTAGATCAAAACCCGACTTCGTGCCGTCTTTGTTCATGCTGGTGAGCAAAATTTCGCCTGCGCCAAGTGACGTCATATGCTTTGCCCATGTCACCACATCTAGCCCTGTGTTTTTACGACCTCCATGCGTGTACACGTCCCAGCCCGTACCAGCTTCGTTTGCCTTGGCATCTATCGCCACCACGATGCATTGCGAGCCGTACTTGGCGCTTGCTGCCCGAATGAGTTCTGGGTCTGCCACTGCTGC
>JANXRP010000064.1 GCA_025352965.1 Comamonadaceae bacterium | reverse complement strand
GTAAGTTTGATCAGTTGCAGTTATTGCGTAGCTAAACAGTTACTTCAACACTCGCTTTAAAAACGCACTGATATCCACCACCTCGCGCGGATGCACGCTATGCGGCATCGGGTAGGTGTGCCACTCTACGTTATAGCCAAGCTCATTCAGTTTCGCGTTTGATGCCAGGGCGCGGTCTAAAACAACAACAGGATCTTGCGTTCCATGCGCCATAAAAATGGGCGTCGATTTGTTTGCTTCGCTTGCTTCAGCGCCCAACGTGTCAGCTAACGGTAAATAGCCCGATAGCGCCATGATGCCCGCCAGTCGTGCCTTGTGGCGCAGTCCTGTATGCAGCGCCATCGCGCAGCCTTGCGAAAAACCTGCCAGTACGATGTTCTCTGGTTTGATACCGTGTGCCACCTCGTTGGCGATCAGCGCTTCAATGTCAGCTTGTGATTTGTAGATGCCTGCTGCATCTTCTTGGCGAATCGCGCCAGCGCCCAATTCTGTGCCGAGGATGTCGTACCACGCAGGCATGACGTAGCCACCATTGATGGTGACAGGGATTTGGGGTGCATGGGGGAAAACGAACCTGATGGAGGGGCAGCCATCTAGGTCAAGCTCGGGGTAGAGTCCCGCAAAGTCGTCACCGCTAGCGCCTAGTCCATGCATCCAAATGACGGCGGCGGTGGGGTTGGGTGCGGATTCAATTTGGATGCAAGAGAGCAGGTTGGGCATGGGGCTGGGCATGGTATTTGCTGGTAAAAAGGAAGCAAGCTTATCATTTAGGCTTGATTTCAAAGGGTGATGATGAAATTTTATGACGAGATGTATGGCTTAGATGCCAAGCAAACAAGGCCGCTAGAGCATTACGACGCGTACCAAAAATGGTCGCAAGGCTATAACCAGCAAGCCATGGCGCACAAACGGGCGCAGGCCGATGCGGCTTTTCGGCAAGTGGGTATTACCTTTGCGGTCTATGGCGACGATGCGGGTACGGAGCGTTTGATTCCGTTTGATTTAATCCCGCGCATCATTCCACCCTCCGAGTGGACGATTTTGCAAAAAGGTCTGATCCAGCGCGTGCAAGCGCTCAATATGTTTGTGCACGACGTGTATCACAACCAGCACATCGTGAAAGCGGGCATCGTGCCGCCTGAGCAAATTTATTTGAACGCGCAGTACCGCCCTCAAATGCAGGGCGTGCAGGTTGCTGGCAATAACTATTGCCATATTTCTGGCGTCGATATTGTTCGTGCAGGGCAGGGCGAGTTCTATGTTTTAGAAGATAACTTGCGCGTTCCCTCTGGCGTGTCCTACATGCTGGAAGACCGCAAGATGATGATGCGACTGTTCCCCGAAGCGTTTAACACCATGCCGATTGCGCCTATTGAGCACTATCCCGATCTGCTGCTACAAACGCTGCGCGAGAGCGCACCCGTGGGCGTGGATGACCCTAGCGTCGTCGTCATGACACCTGGCATGTATAACTCAGCTTATTTTGAGCATGCGTTTTTGGCGCAGCAAATGGGTGTGGAACTGGTCGAAGGCAAAGACATGTTTGTCGATGAAGGCTTGCTTTATATGCGCACCACGCAAGGACCGCAGCGGGTGGACGTGATTTATCGCCGCATTGATGACGATTTTTTAGATCCGTTGGTGTTCCGTGCAGATTCCAACTTGGGCGTACCGGGCTTAATGTCCGTGGTCTGTGCAGGGCGCGTCACCTTGACCAACGCCGTTGGCACGGGCATTGCGGACGATAAATCGACGTATCCATTTATCCCTGACGTTATTAAGTTTTATTTGAACGAAGAGCCGATTCTGCATAACGTGCCAACGTATCAATGCAGAAAGCCAGCCGATTTGTCCTATGTGCTGGCGAATCTCAAAGACTTGGTGGTGAAAGAAGTCCACGGCGCAGGGGGCTATGGCATGCTGGTCGGCCCTGCATCCACGCAGGCGCAGATCGAAGACTTCCGCGCACGCTTAGCCGCCAAGCCCGAAGGCTACATCGCCCAGCCAACGCTGGCGCTATCGACTTGCCCCACCTATGTACAGAGCGGCATTGCACCGCGTCATATTGATTTGCGGCCTTATGTGCTGTGCGGCAAAGAGATCAGACTAGTGCCAGGAGGCTTATGCCGCGTGGCTTTGGGCGAGGGCTCTTTGGTGGTTAATTCTTCGCAAGGCGGCGGGACCAAGGACACATGGGTATTAGAAGATCTGAAGGAGGGCGCATCATGCTGAGCTCCACAGCCGATCATTTATTTTGGATGGCGCGTTACACCGAACGCGCTGAAAACACAGCTCGGATGCTGGATATTCACCTGCAAAGCAGTTTGCTGGCAGGCGGCAAAAGCGAAGACCAGCGTAGCCAAGCGGCGCGTGCCATGCTGACCATCTCTGAGCTAGAGCCCGCCTATCACGAAGTGCATGATGTGATCAGTAGCGACTCGGTGCTGCGTTTTATGGTGACCAACGCCAGCAATGCGTCCAGTATTTACAGTGCGCTTTACGCGGCACGCGAAAACGCCAGAGCCGTGCGCGGTGCGCTGACCACGGAGCTGTGGGAGACTGTGAACGTGACGTGGTTAGAGCTGCAAGAGCGCTTAGCTAACGATGCATGGACAGTGGACATGCCTGCGTTTTTTGAATGGGTTAAGCACCGCGCTCACCTCACGCGCGGCGTGACCTCGGGCACCATGCCGCGTGACGATGCGTATCGCTTTGTCGCACTCGGCAATGCGCTAGAGCGAGCAGATAACGTGGCGCGATTACTTGACGTTAAGTTTTTTGAGGGCGCAGCGATCGAAGCGCAAAACTGGGATGCCATGGTCGAAAAAGGCGAGTACTACCACTGGGCGGCGATTTTGCGCAGCGTCTCGGGCTTTGAGATTTACCGCAAAACTTACAAAGGCGCCATTACGCCAGCGCGTGTGGCGGAGCTGCTCATCCTTCGCGCCGATATGCCGCGCTCGCTGATGGCGGCAATGAATGCACTGTGCAATCAATTGGGACGGCTTGCCAACAAGCGCAGTAGCCAGACGATTCGGCAAGCGGGGTTGTTGCAAGCGCAGATTCAGTTTACCCACATTGACGACATCTTGCAGCAGGGTCTCCATGCTTATTTGACGCAATTCTTAGAGCGCATCAACGTCATTGGACAAGGCATTAGCCAAGACTTTTTAGCGGCATAAAACAGTAAAAGATACGATCATGCGCCTCATCATCCAACACGACACCCACTACCACTACGACGATGCCCCCAAGCATCTGATTCAATTGCTGCGCCTCTCACCGCTTGAGGATGCGCATCAGCGTGTGGTTGAGTGGCGCATCTCTGCGCCAGGAAAACAAACGGCATTCAGAGATGCTTTTGGTAACCTCACGCACAGTCACATGCTGAGTCATCCGCCATCCGATGTGCACTTGCGGGTGTCGGGCATTGTCGATATCGCGCCCTTGGTCATGGGTGTTGTGCAGGGCGATCAGTATCTGCAAAGCTCAAACTCGCAAAGCGTGCCTGCTATCGCGTACCTTGTCCCCACGCCTTTAACAGCAAGCTTTGCGGCCATAGAGCTGCTTGCCAAACAAACTCTACCGCATGGTTTGCAAACGGGTTTAGACGCTCTCATTTTGGCGCGGGCGATTTGTCAAGCGGTGCTCTACATCTCGGGCAACACCGATGTAACCAGCACGGCAGAGCAAGCGTTTGCCATGGCAAGCGGCGTTTGCCAAGACCACGCGCACGTGATGATCGTCGCTTGCCGCAGTCTAGGTGTGAGTGCAAGGTACGTGAGTGGCTATGTTGATCCAGGCAATAGCCGCGCGGCGGCCAGCCATGCGTGGGTCGATGTGTGGCTGGGCAATCATGGGCAAAGTCAGTGGGTCAGCATTGACGTGACGAATGGCATCTACGCCAGCGATTCGCATTGCCGTTTAGCCATTGGGCGCGATTACTTAGATGCTTGCCCCGTGCGAGGTATGCGCGAAGGCGGGCAAACTGAAGCATTGGATGTCACGGTGACGGTGCAAAGTTTGCAGCAATAAAATACAGCGCATGACTTATTGCATCGCTATCAAATTAAAAGCTGGACTCGTGATGCTGTCCGACAGCCGCACCAATGCGGGCGTGGACCACATCAGCACCTTTCGCAAAATGACCGTGTTTGAAAAGAAGGGTGATCGTGTCATCACCTTGCTCTCTTCGGGCAACTTGGCGATTACGCAAATGGTGCGTCAGCGCATCAATCAAGGCTTTAAAGATGCTGAAGGAGTAGAACGTACGATTTGGAATGTGCCGACGCTCTTTGACGCGGCGCAATTGGTGGGTGATGCGGTGCGTGCGATAGCGGAGCGGGAATCGGAGGCGCTCAAGGCGGCAGGTGTTGAATTCACTATCAATTTGATTTTGGGCGGACAAATTGGCGTAGAGGAACCTAGGTTATTTCACATGTATGCCGCAGGTAACTTTATTGAAGCGGCGGATGAGAACTGCTATTTCCAAATTGGTGAGGTCAAATATGGCAAACCGATATTAGACCGTGTGATCGAACCCGATATGACGCTGGACGAAGCCGCTAAGTGCGCGCTCATCTCGATGGACAGCACGCTTAAATCGAATCTATCTGTGGGCATGCCGCTTGATTTATTGATTTATGAAACGAATGCGCTGGATGTGACGCATGTCACGCACATTGACGAGAAGAACGAATACTTCCACATGATTCGTAATAGCTGGGGGCAAAAACTCAAGCAAGTGTTTGGCGAAATCCCTGCGCCCAATTGGCAGCCGCTAAGCCCGAGCGAGTCACGCTACAAACCGCTACTAGAAACACCGCAATCCTTCGCGCCGCAAACCGCTGTGCTCACATTTCAGCAGTTGTCTTTGGGCGGTGCTGTCAAGCAGGCGCAGTAACTACAGATAGCACTAGCTTGCATTGCCATAGGGTTAATCAGTAAGCTAGGAGAGGGTGCTAGCGGTTACAGTAAATCACTTATTTTAGGAGTGATTTCATGGCAACGCCGTTATTTAGTTTTTCATTTATCTCTCGTGCAAGCCTTGCTGCGCTTGGTTTAGCGGGCGTCTTTTCGCTTGCGCAAGCGCAAACTGTGATTACGACATCGTCGTGGTTGCAGCCCACGCATGCCACCAGTTTGGCGCAAGCCGAGTGGTGCGAGCTGGTGACTAAAAACAGCGGCGGCAAAATCAAATGCAATGCGCTGCCACGGGCCGTGTCGGCGCCTCCAGGCACGTTTGATGCTGTGAAGAATGGACTCGCCGATGTGTCCTTCTCAGTCCACGGCTACACACCAGGTCGCTTTCTTTATACCCAGATGACGGAGTTTCCCTTTTTAGGTAATTCAGCCGAAACACTTTCGGTAGCGTACAACCGCATTACTTTGAATAATCCGCAGTTTTTGTCTGAACATGCGGGTCTCAAGGTGTTGGCGTTTTTTACGCACGGCCCAGGCATTGTCTTTAATACCAAACGTCCGATCACTAGTGTGGCCGATTTAAATGGTCTTAAGTTCCGTATTGGTGGTGGCATGGTGAATGAAATTACGAAAAAGCTAGACATGAACGTCACGCTCAAGCCAGCGCCAGATTCATACGAGCTGTTGTCGGGTGGCGTGATGGACGGCACGTTGTTCCCAGCCGAATCGACCGAGTCCTTCAAGATCGACAAAGTGATTAAGTACGCCACCACGTTCCCTGGTGGCCTCTATAACACGAGCTTTGCGTTTGTGATGAACGAGGCCAAGTACAACAAACTGACCGCAGACGAGAAAAAGGCCGTCGATGCCGCATCGGGTGAAGTTTTTGCACGTATCGTGGGTCGTCAATGGGACCGAGTGGATCGCCGCGCGTTTGCATTGATGCAGGCCAATGGCGTGGTGGTGACAAAAGCTGATGCCAAGTTTGTTGCCGACGTGAAGACTAGAACCGCACCGCTAGAAGCCAAGTGGATTGCGGATGCCAAAGCTAAAGGTTTGGCAAATTCGGACAAGCTGCTTGCGCAAATGCGGGCTGAAATTGCTAAGCTGGAAAAATAATTGAAAAAGCTCCTCATGCATTTGTGCGGCGCGACGTGCGCCGCAGCTCTATTTGCCATCATGGCACTCACATTTTTTGATGTGATTGGTCGAAAAATTGTCTCGCAATCTATTCCTGGGGCGTTCGAAATTACCGAACTGCTCATGGTCGCGGTCATTTTTGCGGCGCTACCTTTGGTGTCCGAGCGCGGCGAGCATGTGGTGTTTGATTCGCTCGATTCATTTTTGCCCAGCTGGTTTAGCAAACTTCAGCAAGCCTTTATCCATATGGTCTGCGCAGCTGCAATGCTTGCGCTGGCATATCTCATGTGGGCTACAGGTAATCAGTTTGCGCAAAACGGCGACGTGAGTGCACAGCTGCATATTGCAAAAGCGCCGTTCATTTACGGGATGGCGATTTTTTGCGCCATCACAGGCGTGCTGCACCTTGGCTTAGTCGTCAAACCGAATGCAGCTCTAGCCGAAGGCGAAGGAGCAGCGCTGTGATTGAGTCCTTGATTGGCTTCGCCGTTATCTTTTTACTCGCGCTGATGCGTTTGCCCTTGGCCTTTGCTATGGGTGCGGTCGGCATTGCTGGCATTGCCTTTACACGCGGTTGGCAACCTGCCTTGGCTTCGGCTGCGCAAGTGGTTTATGAAACAGGTTTTGCCTACACGCTGTCGGTCATTCCGCTCTTTATTTTGATGGGTAATTTTGTGGCAAGAGCGGGTCTTGCGCACGAGCTCTTTGCTGCCGCATACGCCTTCATAGGACACAAGCGTGGCGGCCTTGCACATGCTACGGTCGCAGCCTGTGCGGGGTTTGGCGCGATTTGCGGATCATCCATTGCGACTGCTGCCACCATGAGTAAGGTGGCGTATCCATCCATGAAAAAACTGGGCTACAGCGATTCGCTTAGTACGGGTGTGATGGCGGCTGGCGGAACGCTAGGCATCATGATTCCGCCGTCCACCATCATGGTGATTTACGGCATCATTACCGAGACGCACATCGGCAAGCTCTTTGCGGCAGGCGTGATTCCAGGCTTGCTCACGGCAGGTTTCATGATGTGCGGCATTGTGTGGATGACTTCGCGTGACCCATCCCATGCCCCCGCAGGTGAAAAAACATCATGGCCCAATCGTTGGAAAGCCCTACGAGGTATATGGGGAGTGGCTTTGCTCGTGGTGGTCGTGCTGGGCGGTATTTATGGCGGCTTCTTTACTGCGACCGAGGGCGCGGGTTTTGGCGCAGCAGGTGCGTTCTTGTTTGCGCTGGCTCGCGGCAGGCTCACGGTGAAAGCGACTTACGAAGTTTTGGTGGAGTCGGCTCGTACCACGGCGATGTTGTTTACCCTGCTCATCGCAGCCAGCATATTTGCTAACTTCGTCAACTTCACCACGATGCCAGGCGATTTGAAAGAGTGGATCACGCACCTGGGCCTCTCGCCCACCATGATCATCGTTGCGATGATGCTGATCTATATCGTGCTTGGCACCGTGATGGAGGAGCTGACGATGGTGCTCTTGACCATCCCGCTCTTCTTCCCTATCGTGCAAAGCCTTGGTTTTGACCCTGTGTGGTTTGGCGTGCTGATTGTGATGATTGTGCAAATTGGACTCATCTCACCGCCTGTGGGCATGAATCTATTTGTCATTAACTCGTTATTACCGAACGTTGGACTTGGCAATATCTTCAAAGGCTGCTGGCCATTTGTCGCCATCATGTGTGGTGTACTCGCCATCTTGATTGCGTTTCCGCAAATCAGTTTGTGGCTGCCTAGTTTGATGAAATAAAAACGTGACATCCACATCTTCTGGCCCCCTAGCAGGCGTCAAAATCCTCGATCTCACCTCGGTTGTGCTCGGCCCTTTTGCCACGCATATTTTGGCATCGCTGGGTGCAGAGGTCATCAAGGTTGAAACCTGCGAGGGTGACACCATGCGCCACGTGGGCCCGATGAAGAACGCAGGCATGGGGCATATTTTTTTGCACGCCAATGCAGGTAAGAAAAGTGTCGTGCTGGATCTCAAATCGCCTGATGGTCTGGAAGCCTTGCTGGCATTGACCTGCCAGAGTGACGTTTTAATCAGTAATGTGCGACCAGCAGCGATGGCACGGCTAGGACTGGATTATGAATCAGTCAAAAAACGCAGCCCCAACATCATTTATGTCAGCTGCTGTGGTTTCGATCAAGAAGGTCCTTACGCCGCAAAACCTGCGTATGACGATTTGATTCAAGGTGCTGCAGGCGTTCCGTGGCTGATGAAGCAGTATGGCGCCCCCGAGCCCTGCTATGCGCCCGTCACGCTGGCTGATCGCGTCACGGGCTTGCACACGGTTTATGCCGTGACGGCAGCGCTTTATGAGCGCGAAAAAACAGGTGTGGGTCAATCGGTTGTAGTCCCCATGTTTGAGGCACTCACCCAGTTTGTATTGGGCGATCACATGGCTGGCCTGACGTACGACCCGCCTGCAGGTGATGCTGGGTATGCGCGACTACTCACGCCCCATCGCAAACCCTACAAAACAGCCGATGGCTATTTGTGCGTCTTGATCTACAACGACAAACACTGGCAAAGCTTTTTTAGCTCAGTGGATGAGGCGCAGGCGCTGAAAACCGACCAACGTTTTATGACGCATACCGCTCGCGCTGACAACATCGACGCGGTGTATGCCGAGGTCTCGCGGCTGATGCAAATGCGCACCACGCACGCGTGGCAAGCTATTTTGCAGCAGTGCGACATTCCTAATATGCCGATTAACTCGCCCGAAGATTTGATCCGCGATCCACAGCATGTAGCCACAGGTTTTTTTAAAGAAATCGATCATCCAACCGAAGGCAAAATCCGCACCACGGGTAACCCTACCAAATGGAGCAACCATCCCAATCTTGCTAGCCCCACACCAGCGCCCACTTTGGGGCAGCATACGCGGGAAGTTTTATCCAGCTTGGGTTACAGCGAAGAGATGATTAAAAAAATGCTGTTGGCAGCAATAAAGTAAAAGCAAAAAATGACAAAGAAAATTCTGCTCGGTTGCATTGCCGACGACTTTACGGGCGCCACCGATCTAGCCAACAACTTAGTGCGCGGCGGTATGCGTGTGGTGCAAACCATTGGTGTGCCAACGCAGCCTATTAGTGTGGATGTCGATGCTGTTGTGGTCGCGCTCAA
The DNA here is from genome assembly GCA_025352965.1 of Comamonadaceae bacterium. Lineage (GTDB taxonomy): Bacteria > Pseudomonadota > Gammaproteobacteria > Burkholderiales > Burkholderiaceae_C > JASGCK01. Next base: position 1,112 of record JANXRP010000064.1, on the reverse strand, counting down.
ATCTCGCACGATTCCAGCCAGCGAGGCAGTAGCCCAATCGTTATTAGCCTTGCGCTGGTTGCAAAGCCAAGGCCAAGACAACGAATCATTGCAAATCTATTTCAAATACTGCTCGACGTTTGATAGCACAGACGCAGGCAACATCGGCCCTGTCACGGAGGCCTTGATGGATGCGATGGGGGCTGACTTCACGATTGCTTGCCCAGCATTCCCCGATAACGGCCGCACCATCTTCAAAGGTTATTTGTTTGTAGGTGATGAGCTTTTGCACGAATCGGGCATGCGCAATCATCCGCTCACGCCCAGGCTGGACTCCAACCTCGTGCGCGTGCTGCAAGCGCAATGCACGCGCAAAGTTGGATTGATTGATTACAAAACCATCGCGGCAGGCAGTGCGGCGATCACGGCACGCATAGAGCAATTGCAAGCGAGCGGCATTGGCATCGCCATTGTTGACGCGACTAGCAACGCGCAACTTATCGAGGCAGGCAAGGCATGGAAAGACATACCGCTTGTCACGGCTGGCTCTGGCATCGCGATTGGCTTGCCACAAAATTTTGGCGTGACCGCGACGCAAACCGCGATAGAGCAAGCGGCTAAACTCCCCGCCTCGCAAGGCTTGCAAGCCATTGTGTCGGGCAGTTGCTCGGTAGCGACCAACGCGCAAGTTGCCAAATTTATCGCCCAAGGCGGTAGTTCTTTTCATGTCAATCCACAGCAATTGATTGCGGGTGTGGGTGTGACGACGCAAGCGCTAACGTGGGCAAAAGAGCAGTTCGTTAAATCCACATCAAAGCCGCTATTGGTTTATGCCACATCAACGCCTGAGCAAGTCAAAGCGGTGCAGCAGCAACTGGGCGTAGAAAAAGCTGGTGAATTAATTGAACACACGCTGTCCACGATTGCAAAGGGTTTAGTGGACTTGGGCGTGCGTCAGTTAGTCGTAGCAGGCGGCGAAACCTCGGGCGCGTGCGTGCAAGCGCTTGGTGTTACGCAACTACGAATCGGCCCGCAGATAGCGCCAGGTGTGCCTTGGACGCATACGGGCGCGTTACACCTCGCTTTGAAGTCTGGCAATTTTGGTTCGGTTGATTTTTTTAGTGAGGCGTTTG
>JANXRP010000052.1 GCA_025352965.1 Comamonadaceae bacterium | reverse complement strand
TATCGCCGTATTGATCTTTCGCACCACACTTGGGGCACTCGCCTTTGATAAAGCGATCGGCTAGGAACATACCTTTGCCATCCAACGCCTCAGGATCGAAGAACTGCTCGATGCTTTGCCTGTCAATCAATCCTGCTTTTTTCAAATCCAAATAAATCTCTTTGGCAAGTGTATGGTTCTCAGGTGCATCGGTCGAATGCCAATTGTCAAAGCTGATGTGAAAGCCATCTAAATAAGGCTTACGCCCTGCTGCAATATTGGCCACAAACGCTTCTGGCGTAATCCCCTGCTTTTGCGCAGCAATCATGATGGGAGCGCCGTGTGCATCGTCGGCACAGATAAAGTTGACATTATTGCTGCACATGCGTTGATACCGCACCCAAATATCGGCTTGGATGTACTCCATGATGTGCCCGATGTGGAAATTGCCGTTGGCGTAAGGCAGTGCGGTGGTAACGAAGAGTTGGCGCTTGGCGCTTTGAACAGATGTAGACATCTCTCTATTTTAGAAGGCTCGCCTCGCGACGGACGGTACACTTGAGCGCTATGCAAAATTTATCTCAAGATTCACTCTTAAAAGCGCTCGCTACGGTACTTGATCCCAAGCAAATCAAAAATCTGACCATCACGCAGGATCGTGTCTCTATACACATCGAGATGGGCTATCCCGCCAAAAGTCAGCATGCGGCGTTAGAGGCGGCACTGGTCGCAGCCGCTAAATCCGTCGCTGGCGTTGCCAGTGTTGATGTGAGCGTTACCACCAAAGTGGTGGCACACGCTGCCCAGCGCGGTGTGGCGCTGCTGCCTAACGTCAAAAACATCATCGCCGTGGCTTCTGGCAAAGGCGGCGTGGGCAAGAGCACCACGGCTGCCAATCTCGCGCTTGCTTTGGCGGCTGAAGGTGCATCAGTAGGCATTTTGGATGCGGACATTTATGGCCCCTCGCAACCCATGATGATGGGGCTGGACGGTCGCCCCGACACCACGGACGGCAAAACGATGGAGCCGATGAAGAACTATGGTGTCGAAGTCATGTCGATTGGCTTTTTGGTCGCCAAAGATGAAGCCATGATTTGGCGTGGCCCAATGGCAACACAGGCACTGGAGCAATTGCTGCGCCAAACCAATTGGGGCAATTTGGACTATTTGATTGTGGATATGCCGCCTGGCACGGGTGACATTGCGCTCACGCTCTCGCAGCGTGTGCCCATGACGGGCGCGGTCATTGTGACCACACCGCAAGACATTGCGCTGTTGGATGCCAAAAAGGGCATCAAAATGTTTGAAAAAGTTGGTGTACCAATTTTGGGCGTTGTAGAGAACATGGCCGTGCATATTTGCACAAACTGCGGCCACACCGAGCATATCTTTGGCGTGGATGGTGGCAAAAAAATGGCGGCTGATTTTGGAATGGACTATTTGGGTGCGCTACCGCTCAAGATGCAAATTCGGCAAGAAGCGGATAGCGGCAAGCCAACGGTGGTCGCCGACCCTGATGGCGATGTCGCCCTGATCTACAAAGGGATTGCTCGGCAAATGGCAATCAAGATTGCAGCAAAAGCCAAAGATTTTTCTAGCAAGTTTCCCACTATTAGCATCTCGAAAGAGACATGAAAACCGCTGGCGAAATTCGCATCATTGGTGGGCAATGGAAGCGCAGCTTGCTAACCGTAGCCAGTAAAGATGGCCTTCGCCCCACGCCGAATCGCGTGCGAGAGACACTGTTCAATTGGTTGGGACAAGACCTTAGCGGCCTCCACTGCGTGGATGCGTTTGCTGGCACGGGAGCGCTAGGTTTTGAGGCCGCATCGCGCGGGGCCATGTCGGTGTTGGTCTGCGAGCAAGATGCTTCGCTATGCCGCTCCCTGCTTGGCCTACGGGATAGGCTATCTGCGAAAAACATACAAGTGAGCCAAGGCGACGCCCTCACCCACTTGTCTCGCCTTGCGGCGCAAAGCATGGATGTGATATTTTTAGATCCACCATTTGGCTCAGACCTGTTTATGCCAGCGCTCAAAGCCGCGTCGCGTATCACCAAACCTCAAGGCTTTGTTTATTTGGAGTCTGACCGCGTCTGGACAGACGAGGAGCTTGCACCCCTCAGCCTTTCAATCACTCGTCAAGGCAAGGCGGGTATGGTTTGCTACCACTTGCTACAAAAGGGATAATGCCATCATGAGCAAAAAAATTGCAGTCTATAGCGGTACGTTTGATCCCATCACCCTGGGACATCTGGACATCGTCACACGCGCCGCAACCATGTTTGATGAAGTCATTATTGCTGTCGCCGTGGCACATCACAAAAAAACACTGTTTGCTTTAGATGAACGCATAAATCTGACAAAGGCTGCTTGCAAGAATTCGGCTAATGTGGTGGTGGTGCCGTTTGATGGGTTATTGGTCGATTTTTGTAAGGCGCAAAACGCGAGCATCATCGTTCGTGGTATCAGAAATAGCACTGATCTTGACTATGAAACTCAAATGGCGGCGATGAATAAAAAGATGCTGCCCAGCGTAGAGAGCGTGTTCTTGCTGCCCACCTCTAACGTGCAGTGCATCAGTTCAACCTTGGTACGAGAAATTTCCAAACTGGGCGGTGATGTATCCGAAATGGTAAGCCCTAATGTACTGACAGCTTTAGGTCAAAAATAATGGCGCTCATGATCACCGACGCTTGCATCAATTGCGATGTCTGCGAGCCTGAATGCCCTAACGAAGCAATTTATTTAGGCGAAGAAATTTACGAGATTGATCCGCACAAATGCACCGAATGCGTGGGGCATTTTGATGAGCCCCAGTGCGTACAGGTCTGCCCTGTGGATTGCATTCCACTCAACCCCGCGCACATTGAAAACAATGAATCGTTGTGGGCGAAATACAAGCGATTGACCTCAGGTTTAGCCGCAATTAACGTCGTTTCAGAACGTGGATAAACGCATTCCCCACCGTTTGCTGATCGAGTAATTCATTCCCCGTTTGCTTAGCAAAGGTCGCAAAATCACGCATCGAGCCTGCATCGGTTGCGGTCACGCGAAGCGTTTGTCCGCTGGTCATTTCAGCTAATGCTTTCTTCGCTTTTAAGATAGGCAGTGGGCAATTGAGGCCACTGGTGTCGAGTTCTTTATCAATATTCATTCGGAGTCTTTTGTATAGGTTGCATCGGGTCTGGGTGGGAGTTCGACAAATTGGGGAGTGATGCCTTTGGATGTCAGCCAATCGGCCAGTGCATAACCCGTTCCAGCACGCCAACATTTTAAGTCTTCAGGGGCAAACAGCCTATATTCCACTAGCTCTGGCGACAGGATCACCTCGCCACTGGCGACCACGTGGTAAGCAATGATGAGTTGATTCATGCGCTTAAAGTCATACGCGCCAATGAGCTTGAGCTCGCTCACGTCAAGATTGGTTTCTTCTTTAACCTCGCGAGCGATGCCCTCTTGTGGCGACTCACCCGCTTCCATAAAGCCCGTAATAAGCGCAAAGAATTTACCACTCCATGCCGCATTACGGGCCAGCAAAATTTGTCCTGTCTCTTTGATTTCAACCACACCCGCCAGCACAGGCGTTGGATTGTTCCAATGTACAAAATTGCAAGCCGTGCAGCGCCAGCGTGATTTGGGGCCGCCATCCTCTTCGCTACTCACCCACGCTAAGGGAGTAGCGCACTGTGGGCAAAATTTGAAATTTGTATTCATCATGAGAGCATTGTATGAATGCTGGTACGCAGGTCATTCGCCCACGTGCGCCTATCACGTGATTCGGTGGTTTGCGCGGCGCCAAACTGCAATGTCACCGTGATGCTCTTAGCATTTAAGGTTCGCCACACGGATTGCAAAAGCGTGTCGTCACCAATAAAACTAGGGGCAAACGATTGCTCACCGCTGGCCGAGTCGATGTACCGAATCGCTACAGGCTGCACTTGGCTATCGGCATCAATTGCACTTTGAATCATGTTGGCATGAAAGGGCAGTAACTCACGTCCCTCGCCCGTTGTACCTTCTGGGAAGACAGCCACACAGTCGCCCGCTTGCAATCGCACAGCCACAGCCTCCACCACGCGATGAGCATCTCGGCGGCTGGTTCGCTCGATAAAGAGCATCCCTGTTTGGTCAGTCAAATAGCCAATCACGGGCCAAGCTTTGATATCGGACTTGGCAATAAAGCGACAAAAATGTGCGGCATGAATCGCCACGTTATCTAACCATGAGATGTGATTGGCAACGAAAAGTCCGCTTTGAATCGGTGCGCCCACCACTTGTAGTTGCAACCCCATGATGCCAAGCAACTGAGCCGACCATTGCTGAACATGGTCGGCACGCTCCTTTTGCGATATTTTTGCAAACCGTGTTTTGATAATCCAATAACCCCGCAGCAAGTGCAGGATCGCGCAGCACAGCTTAAACGCTGCCTTCATACGCCAGATGTCCGTTCACAATCGTGGCTTTGACCTTGCCCACAAACTCAAAGCCAGAAAACGGCGTGTGCTTGCCGTGACTGAGTAGATTTTGCGCATTCACAGACCAAAGAGCCTTAGGGTCGAACACGACGACATCGGCTTGCCCATGCAGACTCAAATGCCCAATGCTGTCTTTGCCCAGCACCTTGGCAGCTCTTAAGGACACACACTCTAGCGCCTGTGCAACGGTGATCTTTGCCTCGTCAGCAAAACGAAGCGTCAAATTAAGTAGTAACTCCAATCCCGTTGCGCCCACTTCAGCCTCAGCAAATGGCAGTGCTTTGCCGTCTTCACTGACGGGTGTGTGGTCGGAAACGATGGCATCAATCGTGCCGTCAATGACGGCGGCGCGTAGCGCCTCGCGGTCGCGTGATTGCCGCAGTGGCGGCGAGAGGTGCATACGACTGTCAAAGTAGCCAATGTCATTATCAACAAGAAAGAGAGAATTCATACTGACGTCGGCTGTGACGGGCAAGCCTTCCGCTTTGGCTGCTTTGAGCAAGGCAGCACCTGCGCTAGAGCTGATACGCTGCAAATGCACGCGAGCGCCCGTACTGCGCTGTAAATCAAATATCGTTTGCAAAGCAATCGTTTCGGCCATCACGGGAATGCCTGAGAGCCCGAGCCTTGTGGCATAAGCCCCGCTGGCCGCAATACCTTTGCCAAGCCATGCGTCTTGTGGCCTAAGCCAAACCGTGAGGTCATGCGTCGCCGCGTATTGCATGGCACGCTGCAGCGTTTGCGTGTTCACAATCGGCACTTCGGCTTGACCAAACCCGACGCAGCCTGCATCAAACAGCTCCAGCATCGCAGTGAGTGATTCGCCCTTCAAACCGCGAGTGAGTGCCCCTAGCGGAAAGACACGCGCTGCATGACGTTTTTGAGCGCGAAACTTGAGCATCTCAACTAACCCTGGCTCGTCTAGCACGGGCGAGGTGTCGGGTGGACACACGACGGAGGTCACGCCGCCCGCACCTGCGGCTGCGAGTTCAGATTGCAGCATGTGCGCGTGCTCACCGCCAGGCTCGCCAAGGCGAGCATTCAAATCAACCAAGCCTGGGATGACCCAACAGCCCTTGGCATCAATCACCTTATCGGGCTGGAAGCCTTGTTGTACTTGGCCTAGTGAAGCAATACGACCATTCGCTACCGCCACATCACCAATCGCGTCCATTGCGCTTTTCGGGTCAATGATGCGACCGCCTTGAATCAATATCTTCATTTGGCATCTCCTTCATTCGCGGAGACGATGCTCATCACCGCCATGCGCACCGCGATACCAAAGCTCACTTGAGGCAAGATCACGCTTTGTACGCCGTCCACCACCGCAGAGTCGATCTCGACGCCCCGATTAATAGGCCCAGGGTGCATCACGATGGCATCTGGCCTCGCCCATTGCAGCTTCTCTTGTGTCAGGCCATAGCTCTTAAAGTATTCGTGGCTACTAGGCAGCAAAGCGCCACCCATACGCTCGTTTTGCAGGCGCAGCATGATGACCACATCCGCGCCCGTAATGCCCTCTTGCAAGCTATGGCAGACACGCACGCCAAGTGCTGCCATATCGGATGGCACAAGGGTCTTGGGGCCAACCACACGCACTTCAGCACAGCCCAGCGTGGTGAGCGCGTGAATATCAGATCTAGCCACACGAGAGTGCAATACATCACCCACGATGGCTACTGTGAGATTGGCAAAATCTTTTTTGTAGTGCCGAATCGTGAGCACATCCAGCAAACCCTGCGTCGGATGCGCATGACGACCGTCCCCCGCATTAATCACGTGGATATGTGATGGCAGATTCTGTGCGATCAAATACGGTGCACCTGACTCACTGTGGCGCACAACAAAAATATCAGCCGCCATAGCCGAAAGGTTGGCAATGGTATCCAGCAAGCTCTCGCCTTTGGACGCAGACGAACGCGCAATATCCAAATTCATCACGTCAGCCGAGAGGCGCGTCGCCGCAATCTCAAACGTCGTTCGCGTCCGCGTTGAGTTCTCAAAGAAAAGGTTAAAAACTGTTTTGCCGCGCAACAAAGGCAATTTTTTCACTTCGCGGTCATTGATACTGGCAAAGTTAGCGGCCGTATCCAAGATGTGGCTAAGAATGTCTTTCGGTAGCCCTTCAGTCGAGAGCAAATGAATCAGCTCGCCGTTTTTGTTGAGTTGAGGATTTTTCATCTTAGGGGCTTATTTTCTCTCAAATGAAAAGCTACCGTCCGCCGCGCGAATCAGCCTGATGGATTCTGCTGGACTCATCTGCGCTTTGTACGCTGCAAAATCTGCTTGCAGTGGCAATTCACGCCCACCGCGATCGACCAGCACAGCCAGACGCACGCTGGCAGGTCTGCCGTAGTCAAATAATTCGTTCATGACTGCGCGTATGGTCCGACCCGTGTAAAGCACATCATCTAACAGCACGATGTGCGAACCCGTCACATCAAATGGCAGACTCGTGGACTCTGTCCGTGCGCTAGCGGCCTTACTGCCTCGGCGCAAATAATCGTCTCGGTGCATGGAGCTGGAAATAATACCGATCTTGTCTAAACCCCAATCTTGCTGCAAGCGCTCCGCCATCCAAGCACCACCTGATGCAATGCCAACCCATTGGGTCGTGCTACTTCGCCAAGGCTCTAGTCCATCACGTAAATCCGCATAAAGCTGTTCGGCATTCATTCAGACAAGCTCCTCATATATTGTTCTAGGATGATGCAAGCAGAAAACGCATCCAGCTTGGCTTCTCTCGCCCTTGGATTATCGGCCTTTGCTTCGGTCGTGCTGTAACGCTCGTCCACCTCATGCACGAGAGCACCTGTTAAGCCACGCAAATTTTGCGCAAACTGTTTCGCAAGCTTGGTGTTTTTGTGCGGTGCACCGTCGGGGTGATACGGCACACCCACGACCAAAGCATGAGGTCGCCATTCCTTGACTAGCTTCAAAATTGCCTGATCTCGCACCAAGCCTTGCTCGGTCAGCGTTGCAACGCCTTGTGCACTTTTTGTCAATGTATTACCGCTAGCAACACCCACACGCAGCTTACCCCAGTCGAAAGCTAAGAATTGCTGAATGGCTGAGCTTGTCGTCATTGCATGACTCCCCCATTAGGCACCAGCGTCATCTCGTCTAACCCCAAAAGCGCTAGCGCAGCGCCATAACGCTTAGCCACGGGAAGGTCAAAAATGATGCTGTGGTCAGCAGGGACGGCCAGCCAATCATTGTGGGCAATTTCACGCTCTAATTGCCCGGCTTGCCACGCGGCATAACCGAGTGCGAGAAACATTTTTTTCGGCCCTGCACCACTCGATAAGGCTTCCAGTACATCACGTGACGTGGTCATCTCCAAGCCGCCCGGCACCTCCAGCGTCGACATCCAAAACGAAGCTTTGCTGGGTACAAAACCGTCGTCGCCAAGCTCAAAAGTTTGCTGCGCCTCGTGAAGGACAAAGCCGCGATCCGTGAAAACGGGGCCGCCATTGAACACGGGCGTTGACAGCAAGTCTTCTCGCCCAAGCCCCAAATCCATCCGATAAAACATTTGTTTGATGGTGGATTCGCTCGGGCGGTTGATCACCAACCCTGCAGCACCATTCGTACCATGATCAAAAACAAACACCACCGTCTTCTCAAAATCCGCATCCTCCATGCCAGGCATGGCGATCAGAAAGTGGTTGTTGAGATCGAGCATTTAGCGCATAAGTTTGAGCGATTAGCGGCGTGTAGAAGCTGGCACGTCGCGACGTGGTGAGCCTGTAAACAATTGACGTGGACGCCCAATTTTGTACTCTGGGTCGCCAATCATTTCATTGAGTTGAGCAATCCAGCCCACCGAGCGTGCCAGTGCAAAGATGCCCGTGAATAGCGACACAGGGATACCAATGGCGCGTTGCACGATGCCTGAGTAGTAGTCCACGTTTGGATACAACTTACGCGACACAAAATAATCGTCTTCCAAAGCAATTTTTTCTAGCGCCTGCGCCAATTGCAAGATGGGATCGTTGTCCACACCCAATGCGGCAAAAACTTCGCGGCAAGTCTCTTGCATCAGCTTGGCACGGGGATCAAAGTTTTTATAGACGCGGTGACCAAAGCCCATCAGCTTCACGCCCGAGTTCTTATCTTTCACTTTTTCCATGAACTCCGCCACATACGAGAGTCCGCCCTTGGCTTGAATGTCTTCCAACATTTGCAAGCAAGCTTCGTTCGCACCGCCGTGGGCAGGACCCCACAAACATGCCACACCAGCCGCAATCGCCGCAAAAGGATTGGTGCCTGACGAGCCACACAATCGCACCGTTGAGGTCGATGCGTTTTGCTCGTGATCAGCATGCAATGTGAAGATACGATCCATTGCTTTTTCAATAACAGGATTCACAACATAAGGCTCGCACGGTGTTGCAAACATCATGTGCAAAAAGTTACCTGCATAAGACAAATTATTTTGTGGATACACAAACGGTTGACCGATGCTGTATTTGTATGCCATCGCTACTAATGTTGGCATTTTGGCAATCAAACGAATCGCCGCAATTTCACGGTGCTCGGCATTGTTAATGTCCGTGCTGTCATGATAGAAAGCCGACATAGCACCCACCAAGCCCGTCAAAATAGCCATCGGATGCGCATCACGACGGAAGCCTCGGAGGAAGAATTGCATTTGCTCGTTCACCATGGTGTGCATCGTCACCAATTTGTGAAAATCTTTACGCTGCGTATCGGTTGGCAATTCCGAGCGGAGTAGCAAATAGCAAGTGTCTAAAAAATCGCATTTTTGTGCGATTTGCTCAATCGGGTAGCCGCGGTACAAGAGTTCACCCTTGTCACCATCAATGTAGGTGATGGCAGACTGGCAAGCAGCCGTTGACAAAAAACCTGGGTCATAGGTAAACATGCCCGTCGTGCCATACAGCTTGCGAATATCTAAAACATCAGGACCAATACTGCCTGCGTAAACAGGTACATCAAAACTAGGTGTGCCATTGGAAAAAGAAATCGTGGCTTTGTTATCGGATAGTTTCATTTTTATTTTCCTTAAATATCTTTATTCATCAACATTGTTAATACATTCTCCACCTGCGGAGTTAGTTTAATTTCAACCTCATCCAACAGCTTCCTAGACAACAACAAATCCATGAGATCGTTGTCCGATAAATCCATCAAGGCGTACATGCCAGCTTCGTCATCCTTGGTCAAGCAAGACTCGTACCGAGCAAAAAACCGCTCGATGAACAAATCATTCTCCAGCATCCCACGGCGCGAGCGCCATTTGAGTTTGGAGAGAGCTCGTTCATCTATAAGCACACAGTTTTGCATCGATTAGATTGACCTCGCCACCATGAGTTCTTTAATCTTGCCAATCGCCAGCGTTGGGTTCAAACCTTTTGGACACACATCCACGCAATTCATGATGGTATGGCAGCGGAATAAGCGATAAGGATCTTCCAAATTATCAAGGCGCTCAGTTGTCGCATGATCGCGACTATCCGCAATGAAACGATACGCTTGCAACAAACCTGCTGGGCCAACAAACTTATCAGGATTCCACCAAAAAGATGGGCACGATGTCGAGCAGCTTGCGCACAAGATGCACTCATAGAGTCCATCCAGCTCTTCGCGCTGCACAGGGCTTTGTAGCCGCTCTTTTTCTGGCGGCGGCGTGTCGTTCACGAGGTAAGGTTTGATGGAGTGGTATTGCTTAAAGAACTGCGTCATATCCACAATCAAATCGCGCACCACAGGCAAGCCTGGCAAGGGTTTCAAGACGATGGGGTCTTTGAGCGTATTCAAATTAGTTAAGCACGCAAGACCATTTTTGCCATTGATGTTCATCGCATCCGAGCCGCAAACACCCTCGCGGCACGAACGGCGGAAGCTCACCGTCGGATCTTGCGCTTTGAGTTTCATCAGTGCGTCAAGCAGCATGCGCTCATGTCCGTCAAGCTCCAGCTCAACTTTTTCCATACGCGGCTTCGCGTCAACATCGGGGTCGTAGCGGTAAATGTGGAAGGTGCGTTTTGCCATTTTTAAAATGTCCTTACTTTTGGGGGCACGGAATCGACCGTGAGCGGTGTCAGTTTGACGGCTTTGTAATCTAAACGGCTGCCTTCTGAGTACCACAGCGTGTGCTTCATCCACTGGGCGTCATTGCGGCCTAGCGGGGTTTTTGGATCATCGACTGGACGCTCGTAGTCAGACACGGTATGCGCGCCTCGGCACTCGTGACGTGCAGCAGCCGACACAATCGTTGCCTCGGCAGCTTCGATCAAGTTTTCGACTTCCAGCGCTTCAATACGCGCGGTATTAAAAACTTTGGATTTGTCTTTGAGACCAATCGCATTGACACGCTTGCGTAGCTCAGCAATCTTGGTAACGCCCTCGTCCATTGCGGCTTGGGTGCGGAACACACCTGCGTGGAATTGCATCGCAGCACGCAAATCGTTTGCAACGTCTTGTGCATATTCGCCGCTACTGTCTGCTTCCAAACGATTCAAACGCGTCAAAGTTTGATCTGCTGCATTGGCTGGCAAGTTTCTGTGCGCTTGCTCTTTCAAGTTGCTTGCCACGATGTGATTACCTGCCGCACGACCAAAAACCAAGAGATCGAGCAGCGAATTAGTTCCCAAGCGATTGGCACCATGCACACTGACGCACGAGCATTCACCCACCGCATACAGCCCATTGACAACCGAGTTGTCGTTCCCATTCTTTTGAATCACGACCTGGCCATTGATATTGGTCGGGATACCACCCATTTGGTAGTGAATGGTCGGCACCACTGGGATCGGCTCGCGCGTCACATCCACATTGGCAAAGTTAATACCGATCTCAAAGACCGATGGCAAGCGCTTCATCACAGTGTCTGCACCCAAGTGATCGAGCTTGAGCAAAATGTGGTCTTTGTTAGGACCACAACCACGGCCTTCTTTGATTTCTTGGTCCATACAGCGCGACACAAAGTCACGTGGTGCGAGGTCTTTCAGCGTGGGGGCATAGCGCTCCATAAAACGCTCACCATTGCTATTGAGCAAAATCGCGCCCTCGCCACGGCAACCTTCGGTCAGCAGCACGCCAGCGCCATGTACGCCTGTGGGGTGGAACTGCCAAAACTCCATGTCTTCCAGCGGAATGCCTGCGCGGGCCGCCATGCCGAGGCCATCGCCCGTATTGATAAACGCATTGGTCGAAGCCGCAAAAATACGCCCTGCGCCGCCTGTCGCGAGCAATACGGTTTTGGCTTCCATGATGAACAGATCGCCTGTTTCCATCTCCAGCGCTGTCACGCCAACGCAGTCGCCGTCGTCATTCAAAATCAAATCCAACGCCATCCACTCAACAAAGAAATTGGTATTCGACTCGACGTTTTTCTGATACAGCGTATGCAGCATGGCGTGACCCGTGCGGTCAGCCGCCGCGCAAGCGCGTTGCATGGGCTTTTCGCCGTAGTTTTCGGTGTGACCACCAAAAGGACGCTGATAAATCGTGCCATCCGCATTGCGGTCAAACGGCATGCCCATGTGCTCTAGCTCGTACACCACCTTGGGTGCTTCACGGCACATAAACTCAATCGCGTCTTGGTCGCCCAGCCAGTCCGAGCCCTTCACAGTGTCGTAAAAATGGTAATGCCAGTTGTCGGCACTCATGTTGCCCAACGAAGCGCCAATGCCGCCCTGCGCCGCCACGGTGTGCGACCGCGTAGGGAACACTTTGGAGAGTACCGCGACATTGAGGCCTGCACGTGCTAACTGCAAGGATGCGCGCATACCAGAGCCGCCAGCACCCACAATGACCACGTCAAACTTACGTCGCGCGATGTTCGAGTTCGTATATTGATTTTGATTCACGCTATTCACTTTTAAACTCTCCACAAAACTTGAATCGCCCAGCCAGCGCAAGCAACCAACCAGATAACAGTAAAGACTTTCAACGCGAGGCGTAGCGCCACAGGTTTGATGTAGTCCATATAGATCTCTTGCATACCCAGCAGCACATGCCATGCAAGTGCAAGAATCACGACGAAGGTGAGCACCTTCATAGGTTGCGAGGCAAAAATGCCTGCCCATTTGTCGTAACCCATTGCGCCTTTATTAAAAATCACTTGCAAAAGCACGATCAGCGTGAAGACCGCCATCAGCCCTGCTGTGATTCGTTGCGCTAGCCACCCACGCAGGGCACCATTTCCCGCGTTTTTGCACATACTTTTAAGAATATTTGTCATATTTAGCGTCTTTCAATCAATACAGGCCAAACAGCTTGAAAGCTAATGCCGCCGTGAGCGGCAAGCTAATCGCAAACGTGGCGACAGCGGATTTTTTAGCCGAGGCTTTGGTAACCGCCTTGTGGCTCACGTCCATCCAAAGGTGACGCAATCCAGCCGTCAAGTGATGCAGATACGACCAAATTAACGCCAGTGCTACCAGCTTGAAGAACCAGCCCGGCACAAAACCCGCGCCGATATTGAACAGCGCCGTGAACTTGGCATAGGAGAACTCAGAAGAAATGGACTTGTCAAACATCCAAATGATAAAAGGCAAAAGGAGAAACATAATCGCGCCACTGGCACGGTGGAGGATAGAGACCCAAGCCCCAGCCGTCATACGGTAGGTCGTCAGGTCGGTAAACGCGTTGATATTGCGAAATTCGGGTCTCGAATCGGACATTTTTGAGGACTTTCTGTGTTGCAAACTCGCTGATTGTAAAACACACGGGTTTTCACTAGGCTGACAAATTGACCTAGGTCAAGGTTTTGGTTGACTTTTTAACCAAAACCTTAAGCGTTCAACCCCCAAAGCCAATCTAGTGACATCCGTAGAGGCAAAGCACCAACGCATCCAACCCTCGCCTACAGCAACTGGCGCTAAATCAAAGGCGCTACCCGGCGCGAGGCCAAGCCCCGCTTCGCTTACCAACCGTTTAGCAAGGGCGAGCGAATCATCAAATCCTTCGATTTTGAAGAACGCATACATGCCGCCCTTGGCGGATCCTGCTGTCACATAAGGCACAGCTTGCAAGAGCGGAACGAGCGTATCTCTGCACAACTTGAAATGCGCCACCAGCGGCGGTGTGATCTCGCCCTCAAGGCGCAAGGCTTCCAGTGCGGCACGCTGCACAAAGCTAGGCGCACAAGAGGTATTGAACTCAATCAGCTTACCCATCGCATCCAAACAGCTTGGCGGCAACACCAGCCAGCCCAAGCGCCAGCCCGTCATTAAGAAAGTTTTTGAAAAACTATGCGTGACGACTAGCCTGTCCTCTGGCAGAGCAACATCCAGAAACGATGGGGCACAGCCATGTGGATTGCTTGCATCGATGGGTTCGTAGTAGAGACGCTCGTACACCTCGTCCGCAATGATCCACGTACCCGTTTTACGGCAGTGATCGAGGATGATTTGCTGCTCGGCACGCGTCAAAGTCCAACCCGTTGGATTGTTCGGCGCATTCATTAAAAGCAGCTTGGTGGTCGGCGTAATCGCCTCGCAAAGCCTATGGATATTCAGCTTCCACTCGCCTGCTTCGGCATAAAGTGGCACAGCTCGCAACCTCGCCCCCATGATGATGGCTTGCTGCGGCAGATTTGGCCAAATCGGTGTCACGCAGACCACGTCATCGCCCGCATTCACAATCATTTGCGTCGCGAGCATCAAGCCACTCACCCCGCCTGAGGTAATGGCAATTCGTGAAGCTCCAATGGGATTGACCTCTGAGCCATGCAAACGCGCCATATAGCGCGCCACCTCCTCGCGTAACGACGTCAACCCCAAATTCGCCGTATAGAACGTCTCGCCATCGTTTAAGGACTGGATCGCAGCCGCGCGAACCCCGTGATGCGTGACTTCATCGCTCTCGCCAAACCAAAATTTAAGCATGTCAGACTGATCCAGCGACGCGTTGACGACTTCGCGAATTTGCGAACCTGCGAGGGATTGAATGGTCGGGCGAAGATGGTTTTGTGCGTTCATGCTGGAATCTTAATCGCCATAATTCGGGACATGAACACCATCACCCTCTACGGCATCCCCAACTGCGACACCGTTAAAAAAGCTCGCGCTCACCTCACGGAACAAAACATAACCTACGTTTTTCACGACTTCAAGAAGCAAGGCGTGCCCGCAGCCCTTATGGATATTGGCTTAGCGCAAGTCGGCTGGGAGCGGTTACTCAATCGCAAAGGCACCACTTGGCGCAAGTTGGACGCTACCGTGCAAGCAATAGTTGTAGATGCCGCCAGTGCCAAAGCACTCATGATGCGCGAGCCAAGCGCGATCAAACGCCCTGTCGTGCAGTGGACACCGACTAGGGTTACGGTGGGGTTCAATCACGCGGAATGGACTAGCATGATGACTTCACTTTAAAGGATTTTCATGTTTAAAAAAATCACAGCTTTCGTCGCCTTTGGCTTTGTCAGCGCCTTCGTTTTGGCACAAACAGCGGCCCCAGCCAATCCAACGGTACGACTACGCGGTGTGATTGAAAAACTGGATGCTGGCTCAGTCACCATCAAAGAGCGGCGTGGTGAGACCATCACGCTTGTGATGGCTGAGAACACACCAATGAACGAGGTTTATCCCATCGACATCAGTGAAATAAAAGCTGGCAGTTTCATCGGCACCGCAGCCATGCCAAAAGCCGACGGCACGTTAGAAGCGCTAGAGGTTTTAGTATTCCCCGAAGCTATGCGCGGTACAGGTGAAGGCCACAACCCGTGGGACTTGCAAAAGGACAGCACCATGACGAACGCCACGGTCGCCGACCTCAAAGTCGCGCCAAATGGTCGTCAGCTTAAGCTGACTTACAAAGGTGGTGAAAAAGTCGTCAATGTGGCCGTTGGTGCACCTATCGTGACCTTTCGTCCAGGGGAAAAAAGCTTGCTGGTTGTTGGTGCCAAAGTCCTGATTCAAGCCCAAGAAAAAGACGGCAAACCCACCGCACTGCGTATGACGATTGGCCGTGATGGCTTTACGCCGCCGATGTAAATTTTGTTTCTTCTTTTTATTTAATCCAAGGAGTCCATCATGACTGCACCACGCCTGACTGCACAAGATTTCGATCAAGAGCTATTGATTTTGTTTGATGCGTATGTCCACGGCGCAGTAGACAGACGAGGCTTTTTGGATCGCGCGCAAAAGTACGCGACCGCAGGCGTGACGGCCGTTGGATTACTGGCAGCACTTAGTCCTGATTTCGCGCGTGGTCAGCAAGTCAAAACAGACGACGCACGCATCAAGACCGAATGGATCACTTACCCGTCGCCTAACGGCACTGGCGCAGTCAAAGGCTATTTAACGCGTCTTGCAAACTCAGGCACGTCTAAGCTGCCAGCCATTTTGGTGGTACACGAAAACCGTGGCCTCAATCCACACATCGAAGACATCACAAGGCGCTTGGCATTAGAGGGCTACATGGCGTTTGCTCCCGACGCACTCACGCCGCTGGGCGGCTACCCAGGCGATGAGGACAAAGCCCGAGAGGCCTTTGCCAAGCTTGACCAAACTAAGATGCGCGCGGACTTTATCGCGGGGGCAGAGTGGCTTAAAGCACGCAATGACGGTACAGGCAAGATGGGCGTGACGGGCTTTTGTTTTGGCGGCGGCGTTGCCCACATGCTGGCTACACGGCTGCCGTATCTCAACGCATCGGTGCCTTTTTATGGCAATCATCCAGCGGCGGAAGACGCAGCAAAAGTGAAATCACCACTACTCATTCACTTTGCGGGGATTGACGAGCGCATCAATGCAGCTTGGCCAGCCTATGAAGCCGCGCTCAAAGCTGCAGGCGTAAGCTACACCGCGCACAGCTATGCAGCCACGCAGCACGGCTTTCATAACGACACCACGCCTCGCTTTGATGCGACAGCGGCCAAATTGGCGTGGGAGCGAACGCTAGCATTTTTTAATCAGCAATTAAAGAGTTAGATCGTTTGGCTTTCGACACAGATGTTTTGATCGTTGGTGGAGGTCCCGCAGGTTTAATGCTGGCGCTAGAGCTTGGCTGCCGCGGTGTGCATTGCACGTTGACAGAAGAAGACGTCGATGCACCCGCTTTCCCCAAAGCCAATGCCACGTCCTCGCGCACCATGGAGCACTACCGCAGACGCGGCTTGTCAAGCGCCATGCGTGCTACGGGCTTGGTAGCCGATCACCCGCAAGACATCATCTATTGCACGCATTTGTCGAGTCACGAGCTCACCCGTTTTGCTATTCCCTCGCGCCTTGAGGCACAAAACCAAACCTCGTTTGGTGACTACGGCGAGCACGCGTGGCCAACGCCTGAACTGCCACACCGCGGCAATCAAATGTTTATGGAACCCATCTTGCAAGCGGAGTTAACAAAGTTTCCATCCGTGAGGGTCAAACTCGGGCATCGTGCCACTGCAATGACTCACACGAAAAACTCCAGCACGGTTAGTATTTTGAATACGGTGAGCGGCGAGACATCACGCATCAACGCGCGGTTTGTGGTGGGCTGCGACGGCGCACGCAGCATGGTACGCAAAAGTTTAGGCATCAAATTTGGTGGTTTGAGCGAAGAGTCACGTGATTTTTTTGGTGGCCAAATGCTCTCGGTTTATTTCAAATCGAATAATCTGTATCAGATGCTAGACAAGAAAAAAGCGTGGCAATACTGGGCTATCAACCCTGTGCAGCGTGGGCTTTTGATGGCGATTGATGGCATCGACACCTTCGTTTTTTTCTTGCAGCTCAAATCCGATCAAGCCACTGATACAGTTGATTATCAAAATGCACTCTACAAAGCCATTGGTCAAACGATTGATTTTGAATTAATTGCCAAAGAGCCTTGGACGGCAGGCTTTACCTTGGTTGCCGAAAAAATGTCGCAAGACCACGTGTTTTTGGCCGGTGATGCTGCGCATTTGTTTACTCCAGCCAGCGGTATGGGCTACAACACCAGCGTGGATGATGCAGTGAACTTGGGCTGGAAACTCGCAGCCGTCATTCAAGGTTGGGCGAGTCTTGATTTACTGGCTTCATACGACGCAGAGCGCAAACCCATTGCATACCGCAACACCGCGTATGCACGGCGCATGGCCGATAGCATTGGACTTGTCAAAATCGACCCAAGCATTGACGCTGATACGCTAGAGGCAGCAAACGCTCGTGTAGCGCTTGGCAAAATGCTGGCAGCACATGTGCAAAGCGAGTTCAATGTCCCAGGCTTGCAACTCGGTTTGCGTTATGAACACAGCCCCGTGATTGCGTCTGTTGCAGGCGCGTGGCCAGAAGACTTGGCAGGCCGTTACGTGCCAGAGGCTAGGCCTGGCGCCCGTGCACCGCATATCTGGTTAGATATGGAAGGTAAAAAAACCTCGCTCTTCGATTTATTCGGCAGAGATTTCACGCTCTTATGTTTCAACAACTCGGAGAGTAAAAATTGGCTGCAAGCCGCACATGATATGGGTTTTCCCTTGATCGTATTGCAATGCGATAGCACTGAAGCCCGTGCTCTTTATGGTTCAGATCTGGTGCTGATTCGTCCCGATCACCACGTCGCATGGCGCGGTACAGCAGCATCTAATCCAGTTGAAATTTTGAGTCTTGCTAGTGCTAAAAATATTGCTAAAAAATTTGCAAAGGAAGAAGCATGACTACGCCCAACCCCGACCCATCCGTTCACTCTGTCGAGCGCATCGTATTCACAATCCCCGAGATTGAAACCGCAGAAAAATTCTATGCCGCCTTTGGCATGAACGCCAAGCGGAATGACTCCGCCAATCACAAAGCACTCGATATATATACGCACGGTCACCCACATCGCTGGATGAGCGTGATTGCAAACGGCGAAGCCAAAAAAACGCAATACCTCAGCTTTGGCATTTACGAAGCAGACAAAGCTGCATTTGCAGCCAAAATATCAAAGCTAGGACTGAATTGCGAGCCGAGCGACTATGCCAGCGCTGAAGAAAAAACCAATGGCATTTGGCTCAAAACACCAGAAGGCACGATGCTGCAACTTGTGGTGGCCGATAAAGTTTCTCCCAATCAAAAAACACAAAAAACATCACCCCGTGGACTAGCTCGCCCACCCGCTGCCGCACAAATGCGCACGCAGGCCAAGCCCGTGCACCCACGCCATCTCTCGCATGTGCTGATGTTTAGCGCCGATGTGGGCGGCATGATTACTTTTTGCGAAGACGTGCTCGGACTCAAACTCTCCGACCGCTCCATCGACATCGTCGCGTTTATGCACACGCCGCACGGCAGCGATCACCATTTATTTGCTTTCGTTAAATCTGATGGTCCAGGCCTGCACCACACCAGCTGGGACGTGGGCAGTTTAGACGATGTGGGAGAAGGTAGTGAACAGCTCCGCACCGCAGGATACCCCGACGGCTGGGGCGTGGGGCGTCATGTGCTGGGGTCAAACTATTTTTACTATGCCCGTGATCCGTGGGGCAGTTTTGCCGAATATTCATACGACATCGACTTTGTTCCAAAAGGTTCTCATTGGGCATCAGGCGACTACCCG
>JANXRP010000012.1 GCA_025352965.1 Comamonadaceae bacterium | reverse complement strand
AGGCATTTTTGAATTCTTTAAATGCTTTTTTGTTTCTATTTTCGTCGCAGTTTTGACTCCACCAACCTTTAAACACGTCCCTACCACTTTTGCTGCCAACTACACCATGGGTGCTTACATGCGCATACTCATATTCAGAATCACGAATTGCAATAATTAATTCTTGGAGTGATTTAAAACGCTTAAGTTCTGATGGAACTTTCATTAATTTGAAGACTTCTTGTAGGAAGCGTCCTTCAGAGCCAGGATCATCTTTGTCTTGGCATTCAAGTATTAAAACTCCACGTTTCAGCTTCACTATCAATTCCTCAATACATTTTTTGTAACGGCATTAGATCAATTCAACCGCCGATAGCTCACAAAGAACAGCACGCCAAAGATCACATCAATCGCGGCAGGCACGATCAAATCGGCGGGAGCGCGCCCTAGGGCAATGAGCACAAAGCAAGCCGCGGCAAAGAGCCATTTCTCGGCGATAGCGGGCAGCATGATGGGGCGAAGCTTGACGGGCTCTTTGGCGATGGCGAAGAACGCCCATTGCCACGCGAGTGCAATGCCAAGGAAGCCGTAAAAGTGTTCGGGGTGATTGATGGGCGGCGGAAAGAGCCGCGCATTAACGCCTTCTAAAAAGTATTGTGGCACCACCGCAATCACGCCATAAACGGCTGCCCAGAAGAAGGTGCGATGTGCAAAGCGTTCGTTTGGAGTCATGTTGGCATCCTTTCGATTTTCAGTGTACCGCAACTGTGTTTATCAGCCTGCGGTGCTTTAGGTAAACTTAGGTCTCATGCCAACTCAACCCTCACCCTCCATCGGCGTTTTCGACAGCGGCATTGGCGGCCTGTCGGTCTTGGCGGCGCTGCGCGAGTTGATGCCCGAGAAAAACTACGTTTATTTAGCCGACAGCGGTTACGCGCCTTATGGTGAGCGGGACACAGACTATGTGCTTGCACGCTCGCGTATTTGCCTGCAAGCCTTATTGGATAAGGGCTGTAGCATGGCGGTGATTGCTTGCAACACAGCCACAGCGATTGCCGCAAAAACGCTGCGCGAAGAAAATCCGCTGCTGCCTTTGGTCGGGATTGAGCCCGCGATCAAGCCTGCCGCCGCTCACACGCGTAATGGACATGTGGGCGTGCTCGCCACACAAGGCACGCTAGCTAGCGAAAAGTTTCAAGCACTGCTGGCGCAGATTCAACTTGAACACCCTGGCAAGCAATTTCACTTGCACGCACCGAGCGGGCTTGCGCTGGCGATTGAGCAGCAAGACCACACTCAGATTGATGCGCTGGTTATCGAGGCCTGCAAAGCCTTATCAGATAAGGCTTGCGACACGGTGGTGCTGGGTTGTACGCACTATCCGTTGGTGTTAGATAAATTCGCCGAAGCGCTGGGCTCTGGCGTGACGCTTATCGACCCTGCTCGTGCCGTTGCGCTGCAAGCGCAAAAGTTGCTACCTGCATCACTCAAAAATAAAACAGGCCAAGGCTCGCTAAATCTCAACAGCACGGGCGACATCAAGCCTTTGCAATCTTTATTGGCTTTACTATGACACACGCAACACTGCACAGCCCTACGTTCATCGCCCCCACGCGCTACACCGATGCAGCCGCTGCACTGGCACAAGTGCAAAAAATTTACGCTGCCAGCACCTTACATCTGCACACCACTTTTCGCGAATTTGTAGCGGGTAAGCCTTTTGATGGCCACGTGCGTGCGTGCTATCCGTTTGTGCGCTTACACACCCGCACCGTGTCCACGCGAACCTCTGGCAACAAACTCAGCTATGGCTTTGTGGCGGGTCCTGGCGTATACGAGACCACGCTTTCGCGCCCTGATTTGTATGCCCACTATTACCTCGAACAATTCGATCTGTTGCTGCAAAACCATGGCGTGGAGCTAGAGGTTGGGACAAGCAACCAACCGATCCCTGTTTATTTCGCCCTACCCTCAAATGATCCGATTGAGGGCTCGCTCAACCCCGAGCGGCGCGAGTTACTGCGCGATGTGTTCGATCTACCCGATCTTGCCGCCATGGATGACGGCATAGCCAACGGCACGTGGCAAAGCAAACGCGGGCAGCCCGAGCCGCTCTCGCTATTTACCGCACCGCGTGTGGACTATTCGCTCCAGCGGCTGCGCCACTACACGGGCACTGCGCCCGAGTGGTTTCAAAATTTTGTGCTGTTTACCAACTACCAGTTTTATATCGATGAATTTATCAAGCTGGGCAAAAGCGCCATGCAAGACCCGAATAGTCCGTACATCGCGTTTATTGAACCAGGCAATGTGGTGACGCGCCGCGCAGGACTAATGGCTGGTGAGGCCGATAAACAGGGGCACGCACCACCGCGCTTACCGCAAATGCCCGCCTATCACCTGATGCGCGAAGACCGCACGGGCATCACCATGGTCAACATTGGGGTTGGGCCTGCTAACGCCAAAAATATCACCGACCACATTGCGGTGCTACGCCCCCACGCATGGGTGATGCTGGGGCACTGCGCAGGGTTGCGCAACAGCCAGCAACTGGGTGACTATGTGCTGGCGCATGCCTACGTGCGCGAAGACCATGTGTTGGACGAAGAGCTACCGCTGTGGGTGCCGATTCCTGCACTGGCAGAAATCCAATTGGCGCTTGAGCACGCGGTCAAAGACGTAACCCAATGCGAAGGCTCAGAGCTCAAACGCATCATGCGCACGGGAACGGTTGCCAGCACCGATAACCGTAATTGGGAGTTACTCCCAGGCAATACGCCGCAAAGGCGCTTTAGCCAAAGCCGCGCCGTGGCGCTCGATATGGAGTCCGCCACCATCGCCGCCAACGGTTTTAGGTTCCGCGTACCCTACGGCACACTCTTGTGCGTGAGCGATAAACCACTGCACGGCGAAATCAAATTGCCAGGAATGGCGAATCACTTTTATAGCGAACGCGTAGGGCAGCATTTAAGAATCGGCATCCGCGCGATGGAACTACTCCGTAGCAGCGGCGTTGAGCACTTACACAGCCGCAAGCTACGCAGCTTTGCCGAGGTGGCGTTTCAGTAAGCGAGGAGTATGAGTTGGGTGGCGGAAGCCCAGGGATTCGAACCCTGGAAACCTTTCGGTTTGCCGGTTTTCAAGACCGGTGCAATCGACCACTCTGCCAGGCTTCCGTTATTGCAAGCGTGTGATTCTAACTGTTTCGATCAAGAGGTCGGCAAAAACAGCTCTTGCAAGTCGCTTAAAAAGTCGAAGCCTCGCTCGGTTGCTTGCAGTTTTTTTGGGTCATCCGTACTCATCAAGCCCTTATCCTGTGAGGCTTGCAGGCCATTTTTGATGGCGTTGGCACTCAATCCTGTACGTTCTAAAAAATAATCTAACGGCACGCCGTCTTTCAGTCTGAGCGCGTTCAGCATGAACTCGAACGGGAGCTCTTTGTGTTTAATTTCATCATCTATCGTGATGCAATTACCTTGCATGGCAGCCGTCATGTAGGCGAGCGGCTCGCGGGTGCGCACCTGCCTGACGATGCGGTGCGCAAAGCTAAGTTTGCTATGCGCACCCGCTCCAATGCCGAGGTAGTCGCCAAACTGCCAGTAGTTGGTGTTGTGCCAGCAACCGTGTCCTGGTTCAGAAAATGCCGAGACTTCGTACCTTTGCAAGCCCATGCTGGCTGTGGCTTCTACGATAGTGTCTAGCATGGCGTAAGCCGTGTCTTCATCAGGCGTTGGCGGTGGGTATTTGGCGAAGTAGGTGTTGGGCTCGATGGTGAGGTGGTAAATGGACAGATGCGGTGGCTTGAAGCCGAGCGCCGTGTTCAAGTCCGCATGAAGCTCATCCATCGTTTGATTGGGCAATGCATACATCAAATCTAAATTGAAGGTATCAAAGCAGGCTGCCGCCTCTTCCAGTGCGGCTTTTGCTTGATCGCTTGAATGGACTCGGCCTAAGGTCTTGAGATGCTTGTCGTTAAAGCTTTGTACGCCGACCGAGAGACGATTCACCCCCGCTTGCCTAAAGGCTTTGAAGCGATCGCGCTCAAAAGTGCCTGGATTGGCCTCTAGCGTGATCTCTACTTCGGCAGTGAGGCGCAGCCGCGCCCTGATTTGACTGAGCAACTCGGCAATATGCTCTGGCGCAAACAGGCTGGGGGTCCCACCACCCATAAAAATGCTGTGGACGGAACGCCCCCAAATAAGCGGCAACGCAGCGTCTAAGTCGGCGAGCAATGCGGCGATGTAGCGCTCTTGTGTAGTCTGCTGTAGAGCTCCACCAGTAGCAGCATGACTATTGAAGTCGCAATAAGGGCATTTTTGAATGCACCACGGCAGATGAACATAGAGCGAGAGCGGCGGCAGGCTTTGCAATTGCAAGAGGCCTGGGCGCATGTAGTGCTGCGGATCTTTCATGGAATGAGCTCGGCTCTATAACCAATTCTTTTTGATAAGTTCAACCATCAATCTTGCGGCCTGCCCACGGTGGCTACGGGCATTTTTTTCCTCGGGTGACACTTCAGCAAACGTCTTGCCAATCTCGGGAATGAAGAGCACAGGATCGAAGCCGAAGCCGCCTGCGCCGATGCGGGCAGTGGTCAGCTCACCTTCGGCATAGCCCCTGGCAATCAGCGGCTCAGGGTCGTCATGCGAGCGCACTGCCACCAAGTAACAAACTAATTTAGCGCGCCTGTTAGCTTGGCCTTGCATATGGAATAGCGCCGCGTCCACCATGCCCTCGTCACCTGCTGGATAGCCGTTTTTTTCGCCGTAATTTTTAGTATCCACGCCAGGCTGTCCACCAAACGCGTCTATGCAAAAACCCGCATCGTCTGCCACCGCAGGCAATCCACTATGTCTAGCTGCATGCTGGGCTTTTTCTAGAGCATTTTGAATAAAGGTCGCGTGCGGCTCTTCGGCTTCCGAAATGCCAAGCTGTGCTTGCGTTACAAGTTCAATATTGAGCGGGGCAAACAGTGCTTGCAGCTCTTTGAGTTTGCCTTGGTTATTGCTAGCAAGAACGAGTTTCATCGCCAAACTTATAGTCCCAAAGATTTCTTTTGCAGTCGTCCAAGCTCAGCAATACCCTGTTCAGCAAGGGCTAGCAACTCGTTCATCTCTAGGCGCGTAAACGCAGCGCCTTCGGCTGTGCCCTGCACTTCGACGAAGTTGCCTGCGCCTGTCATCACCACGTTCATATCGGTATCGCAAGCAGAGTCTTCGGTGTATTCCAAATCCAAGAGCGGCGTGCCTTGCACAATACCAACGGAAATAGCGGCAATGGAGTCGGTGAGCGGCGACGTGGTGATTTTTCCTTGTGCGAGTAACCACGTCACGGCATCGTGCGCTGCCACATACGCACCTGTGATGGCCGCGGTGCGCGTGCCACCATCGGCTTGAATCACGTCGCAATCCAGTGCAATGGTGCGCTCGCCAAGCAGTTTGAGATCGAACACGGCGCGAAGGCTGCGGCCAATCAGGCGCTGGATTTCTTGCGTGCGTCCGCTTTGCTTGCCGCGTGCGGCTTCGCGGTCGCTTCGCGTGTGCGTAGCGCGTGGCAGCATGCCGTACTCCGCCGTCACCCAGCCCTCGTTTGAGCCGCGTTTGTGCGGCGGTACGCGCTCTTCCACCGAGGCCGTGCACAGTACCTTGGTCGCGCCAAACTCAATCAACACCGCGCCTTCGGCGTGTGCTGTGTAGTGACGCGTGATGGTAACGGGGCGCAGCTCGGCGGCAGTACGGGTTTGGCGCGAAGCCAAAGAGGAAGAACTCATGAAGGGGCTTTCTGATTCAAAAAATAGTTAACTTTGCCATTCGACGCCAATGCAAGTGACGTTATCGCAATAAATGCCGCCTCGCTGCATGGCCATTTCAATCAATCGTGGAACGCTTTTCGCCACACTAGTCACAGCCAAGGCTTCAGTGATCTCACCTTCCTTGATTAATCCCCATAGCCCGTCGCTGCACAATAAAAATTTATCCCCAGGCTGAAGACTCATGCTGGCACTGATGTCATAAATAGGTTTAGTCGGCGAGCCAAGGCAAGTAAATAATACGTTGCGGTTAGCCACCTTCGCCAGATACTCGGCACTGATATTAGAGCCTTGGGGCATTTGTTCCGCATATGAATGATCCAGCGTGCGTTTTTCCAACTGATCGCCCCGAACCCAATACAGACGAGAGTCGCCGCAGTGTATCCACATGGCCGCGCCGCCTTGTATTAATAAAGCGACCAATGTCGTACGAGGTGAATCGTCCATGCCCGCTTCATTGCTGAAGTGCAAAATTTCGTGATGCGCCTGCAACAGCGCCTTAATCAAAAACTCTCTAGGATCGGCAATCACTGGATGTGCCTGCGCTTGGAAAGCCTTGGTCATCGTCTCCAGCGTAATCTGCGCGGCTAACTCGCCATGGGCATGCCCCCCCATCCCGTCAGCCACCACAAAGAACGCAGCCTCAGGCGTATAAAGGTAGCCCATACGGTCTTCATTTTCTTTACGGCCAGCTTGTTCCGTTCGTTGAAAAGCTGAAAATTTCATGAAATCAATTTCCCCAAACCAGCGCGCAGACGGTCACTCAAGGTTTTTTCTTGGTAGCGCAAATTAGACAAATCACCCAGTTGCTTTTGTAGTGCAAACACAGACTGTGGCCGCGCTTGCGGATCAAGCGCCATGCACCACTGTACCAACTCAAGCAAGTTGTCTGAATACACGCCGCGCAATCGTGACAGCACCACATGCAATTTATCCTTAACCTTACGACTAGCTGCATCCACCGGTGGATAACCGTTCATGCAGGAAAAAATGCAGCCTCCAATCGCGTAGATATCCGTCCAAGGACCAAGCGCACCATCACGCTGGTACATCTCGGGTGCCGCAAAACCAGGGGTGTACATAGGACGCATGGCGCTATCTTGCTTTTTGTTAATCACTTGCCGCGCCGCGCCAAAATCAATCAACACAGGCTTGTTGTTGGTCGTGATAATGAGATTGGCAGGCTTAATGTCAAGGTGGAGCATCTTGGATTGATGCACGATACGCAGCCCATGCAAAATTTCGTCGAATAACGAGCGGATCGTGGATTCTCGAAATATCTTCTCGCGCTTCAAATCACGCGCCGTCAATATAAATTCTTGCAAAGTTGCACCCTGCAAATAGTTCATCACCATATAGATGGTTTCATTCGCTCTAAAAAAATTTTGTACACCCACAATCGCGGGATGCGATATTTGTGCAAGCGCGCGCCCCTCTTCAAAAAAGCTCTTTAAGCCTAACCAGTACAACGAAAGTTTGTCGTCTGCCACTCTGGGCAGTAATTCACCTTCTAGCCTAGTCACCAGCGACGAAGGTAGGTATTCTTTGATGGCAACCCATGCATCGTTCTTATCTTTTGCCAGATAAACGACACCAAATCCACCCACCGATAGCTTGCGCACGATACGGTAGCCGCCAATCAGCGTATCAACAGGTAGGGCGGCAGGCTTTGTTTTTGACATAATCGGGCAATGAACGGCGCAGTTTACAGCATGACAGGATTTGCCACAGGTACCCAGGTGCTTGGCACGTCACAAACCATCGCACTGGATATCCGCAGTGTCAATAGCCGTTTTTTAGATCTTAGCTTCAAACTACCAGATAACTACCGGCATGTCGAGGCCAAGCTACGCGAGCTGGTGACTAGCCAGCTTAAACGCGGCAAGTGCGAGATCAAGTTGGGCTATCAAAACGTAAGCGCTGATGCGGACGCAAACCACATCAGCGCTGAGCGCATTCAAAGTTTGCTTGCGCAGCAGTCAGCCATTCATAGTTTTGCCCCTAGCGCTACGGCGTTATCAGTCGCTGAGATCATCACACTCGCCATGTCCAAAGGCGAGACCAGCAGCGAAACGGCAAGCGTTACCGAGGTGCTGACGCTGATGCAAAGCGTTCTAGCAAGCTTTATGCAAGCAAGGGCACTCGAAGGTGGAAAGTTGGTGCAAGTTATGCTGGCACAAACCAAGGCGCTACGTAGCCTGCGAGATGAAGTCATCCCGTTAGTACCGGCCTTGGTGGAGCAGCAGCGTCAGCGCTTTTTGCAAAAATTCAGTGATGCCATGCTGGATAGTGGCGGCAAAATCAGCGCCAGTACTGCCGAGGAGCGTGCGCTATCCGAAGCCACTGCTTTTGCCATTCGGGTGGATGTGACTGAAGAAGTGGATCGCCTAGGCTCACATCTTGCCGAGATTGAAAACGTCCTCACACGCACGAACGACAAAAAAGGACAAGAGTTAGGCAAACGATTGGAATTTTTGATTCAAGAATTGCATCGCGAAGCCAATACGTTAGGGTCAAAGTCGGCCACGCTGCAAACCACCAAAATTGCGGTCGAAATGAAAGTATTGATCGAGCAGCTACGCGAACAAGTTCAAAACATCGAGTAAAAAATGGATTACCCAGGAAACCTCTTCATCGTCGCAGCGCCTAGTGGTGCAGGAAAATCTAGTCTGGTTAAAGCCTTGCGTGAGCTGGACCGCGTGGTGCAACCCTCGATTTCACACACGACACGGGCACCGCGTGGTCAAGAAAAAAATGGCCGCGAATACCACTTTGTGAGCGATGCCGAATTTGACCAAATGATTGCCGATAATGCCTTTGTTGAGTGGGCGCATGTGCACGGACACCGATCGGGCACCAGCAAGGCAGCCATAGAGCAGCGTATCTCGGCTGGCGGTGATGTAATTTTGGAAATCGACTACCAAGGCGCGTTTCAAATCAAAAAAGCCTTTGCCAATGCGATTTCAATCTTCATCTTGCCGCCCAGCTTAGAAGAGCTGCGTGCCCGTATTGAGCGGCGTGGTGAAGATGCCCCTGACAAAATCGAACTACGGATGCAAAACGCCAAAGACGAGATGGCCCAGGCTCATGCCTTTGACTTCGTTATAATCAACGAAGTTTTTGAGAGTGCGTTATTCGATCTCAAAGCCATCGTCCATGCGCAGCGGCTCACATTTTCAGCACTACGAAAAGCCCGCGCGGATACCCTATCAGCACTCAAACTTATATAAAAATCATCATGGCACGCATTACCGTCGAAGACTGCTTGAAAAAAATCCCGAATCGTTTTGAGTTGGTGCTTAGCGCCACTTACCGTGCACGCATGCTCAGCCAAGGCCATACACCTAAGGTCGCTGGCAAAAATAAACCTGCCGTTACCGCGCTGCGCGAAATCGAAGAAGGCCATATCGGCGTTGAGATGCTGCGCAAAGTCATCTAAAAGCTAGCTATGGCAAAAGCCGATGCCGCGAGCTTCGCCTCGTTACTCGCCAAGATTCACTACCTAGATAGCCCCAGCATTGAGCTGGTGCGCCAAGCCTATCGCTGGGCCGATGAGCTTCATCTTGGGCAAATGCGCCATAGCGGCGATCCCTACATCACCCACCCACTGGCGGTTACCAAACTGTGTGCTGATTGGCAACTGGACGCGCAAGCTCTATCTGCCGCGCTCTTGCATGATGCCCTAGAGGATTGCGGCATTGCCAAACGCGACATCATTGAGCGCTTTGGCAGCACAGTCGCCGATCTGGTCGATGGGCTCACCAAGCTAGAGAAACTGCCTGTTACCACACGCGAAGAAAACCAAGCCGAGTCATTTAGAAAAATGCTCTTGGCGATGGCAACCGATGTCCGTGTGATTCTTATTAAGTTGGCTGACCGCACCCATAACATGCGGACACTGGGCGATGCGCCACCTGAAAAATGGGCTCGTATTGCTGGTGAAACACAAGACATCTACGCCCCGATTGCACACCGCTTAGGACTCAACCAAACCTATCGCGAGCTGCAAGACCTCTCGTTTAAGTACCTACGGCCTTGGCGTTACCAAACACTCACGACAGCCACCGCCAAGGCACGTGCACGCGCCAAAGATTTGCTCCTTCGGGGAGAAAAAGATTTAGCCACCGCATTTGCCAAGTCCAAACTCAAGGTCACGGTTTCAGGACGCGAAAAAACGCTCTTCTCCATCTACCGAAAAATGCGCACCAAACATGTCAATTTTTCGGATATCAACGACTTATTTGGTTTTCGAATCATCACAGATAGTCTGTCAGATTGCTATACCGCACTGGGCGTACTCCATCAACTCTATAAGCCCGTGCCTGGCCGATTTAAAGATCACATTGCCATCCCCAAGGCCAATGGCTATCAATCGCTACACACCACGCTGGTAGGTCCCTCGGGCGTGACCGTAGAGTTTCAAATCCGTACTGAAGCCATGCACTGGATTGCTGAAACAGGCGTTGCCGCGCATTGGCTCTATAAAACAAAAAATCAAAGTAGCGAAAATCTCGGGGCGGCGCAGGTCAGTCACAACATTGGTGCGCAGTGGCTGCAATCTTTGTTAGATATTCAAAACGAAACGGTGGATGCTTCCGAGTTTTGGGATCATGTGCGCGTCGATCTTTTCCCCGATGCGGTTTATGTATTCACACCCAAAAATCGCATCATGGCGCTGCCACGCGGCGCAACCGTGGTGGACTTTGCCTATGCGGTGCACAGCACGATTGGCGACCGCTGCATGTCAGCCAAGATTAACGGCGAGCTCGCGCCGCTGCGCTCTGAACTCAAAAACGGTGATCGCATTGAAATCATTACCGCGCCCGTTTCGCAACCCAACCCCGCATGGTTGTCATTTGTCCGTACAGGGCGCGCACGCTCCAAAATTCGCCACTACATGAAAACACAGGCGCAAAGCGAATCACTCGCGATGGGCGGTAAATTACTCGCGCAGGCGCTCCGCACAGAAGGTTATGCCACCATTCCTCTGCAAAATACTGCCTCGCAAGCCATATGGGATAAGACTTTACGTTTTACGGGTAATAAGACAATCGACGATTTATTTACCGATATTGGCCTTGGTAAACGCATGGCCACGGTGGTTGCCAAACGCTTGGCAAAATTGCTGACCGAACATGGGCAAGCGCCAGATCCGCTGTTGTTATCCAGCAGCATGATGCTGGGTAATGATGCTGCTGCGCCAAACCAACTCGTTGTCGATGGCAGCGAATCCGCCAGCATGGCTATGGCCACCTGTTGCCACCCGATTGCGCAAGATGCCATCGTTGGCTACTTAGGGCACGGCGAAGGACTCATCATTCATCGCGCGAGCTGCCCAGTCGCCACGCGCCTTTTGCGCAAAGATGCAGACCGCATGATGGCCGCAGTTTGGACTGACGATACTGAGCGTAGCTTCATCGTCCCCATTCAAATTGATGCTGCCGATGGCCAAGGCGTATTGGCACAAATTACCGCCGCGCTAGCCGCAGCCGATGCCAACATCGTCCATATTGATATGGCGCAAGAGCCCACCACAGGCATTGCCGATTTGCGCTTTCGCGTAGCGGTGCAAAATTTGGATCACCTCACGCAAGTGCTAGCAAGCCTTGCCCGCGTGAAGGCAGTGCTCAAGGCGCAGCGGACTTAATCTGTCAGCGCGCTCGGAGTCAATGCTGGATAGGCGACCTGCAAAATCTCCACTTCTTGCCAACCGCTGGGTGTCATCAAACGTACGACATCACCGACGCGGTTTTTAGTTAGCGCTTTTGCAATCGGCGATATCCAACTCACCTGCCCCGCTAAGCTGTCGGCCTCGTCCACACCCACAATATGCACCGTACGCTCCTCGCCAGACTCATCGGCATAAGTGACGGTTGCACCAAAAAATATTTGCTCGGAATCCCCATGAATACTGGCATCCACGACTTCGGCAATTTCCAAACGCTTAGTTAAAAATTGGATGCGGCGGTCAATTTCACGTAAGCGGCGCTTGCCGTAGATGTAGTCCCCGTTCTCAGAGCGGTCGCCATTTTTAGCGGCCCAGTGAATCGTCTCAACAATTTTGGGGCGCTCCACATCCATCAACTGTTGCCATTCCACGCGTAGCCGCGCATAGCCAGAAGGCGTGAGATAGTTTTTGATCGTAGGGGTGGGTGTATCGCTCATAGAATGGACGATCTTAAAGCTAGCCGCGTATGTCACTCAAAGCCACCATCTATAAAGCCCAATTGCAAATTGCCGACATGGACAGACACGTTTATGCCGATCACAGCGTCACGATTGCGCGTCACCCCTCAGAGACCGACGAGCGCATGATGATTCGTCTGCTCGCGTTTGCACTCAATGTACCTGCCGACGACAAAGCAGGCAACCTAGAGTTTGCCAAAGACCTGTGGGATGTGGACGAGCCCGCGCTATGGCACAAAGACTACACCGAAGCTGTGCAGCACTGGATGGATGTGGGACAACCTGACGACAAACGCTTGCTTAGAGCTGCGAGCAGATCTGAACGCGTGAGTGTTTATGGTTTTGCCAGCAGTACCGATGTTTGGTGGAAAAATATCGAGAACAAACTCACCAGAGCCAGTAATTTAACGATTTGGCACGTTCCAGCCGCACAAAGTCAATCGCTTGCAAAGCTTGCCCAGCGTGGCATGCAGCTTAATGTGTCCGTGCAAGATGGCGCTGTGTGGATGAGTACGAACGCGGACTCGGTAGAGATTACGCCCATCAAACTCATGGGCTTAGATCGTTAAACCTAGTCCCTGGGCTCGCTTAGACAGCTGCGCCAAAGTTGGCGCACCCAATCGACCACCAAACACCTCACACTTCATGGCAGCCGCTAGATTGGCCACGCGCACCACCTTCTCTATGGGCCACTGCTGCACCAAGCCCCATGCAAACGTGCCATGCCACACGTCACCCGCATTGAGCGTATCAACGGACTGAACCTTGGGTGCAGCGATGCTTTGAACCTGGCCTGTCGCTCGCGTCCACATCAATGCACCAGCGGCCCCCAGTGTCACGCCCACCACCTCGGTCATGCCTTGGGAAGCCACATCCAGTATGGCTTCTAGATGTGTCGTTTTTTGTGAATAGATCGTCAGCGCGGGCTCAGAAAAAAGAACATGAGACGCAAGTGGCACCAAAGTTTGCAAGTCAAGCAAAGGCGCGGTATCAGCATCCAAAATGGCAGGAATACCCACGCGCTTAGCCTCAGTCAGCAAAGCAGCCGCACCGCGCGGCCAGCGCATATCGGTCATCACAGCAACAGCGGACACCACACGTTCCAGCGGTAACCAAGCAGGATCGGCAGGCAGAGCAGGATCAAAAAAAGGAATCACAGCACGCTCACCTTGCTTATCCACAATGATGGATGAGAACGGCGTAGCAACACCCTCATGCTTGCGCACAAAGTCCGTATTCACAGCTTCGTTTTTTACCTCCGCCGCATAACGCTCACCCGTAGCGTCCGCGCCAATGCGTGTCCACAGCTCGACTTGTCCGCCTAACCGCGCAATCGTGATGGCAGCACTGGTCGCCATACCAGATGCCACTTGCACCGCGCGAGTCGGCAGCACCTTGATACCCGCCGCAGGAATGGTGTCCACTTGAAAAATCGTGTCCCAAGTCGCAGCACCTAAACAGATGATGGGTTGACTAGTCATTCACAGATTGGCCGACTGTCAGTTTCAAATGGTTTGCCAAGTCTGCGCCACTGATTTTTTTAGTGTCATCCGCCTTGGCACGTAACACTTCAATCTCACCGCCGTTGCAGACAAAGAAAAAGGCAGCATCGGTGATTTGGCTGACCTGTCCCACCTTAGCCACTCGGCTTCGAACCGCACCAAACGTGCGATAGGTGTGTTTTTTGCAATCAAAGATTTGAATCTTCTTGCCACCAACCTCTAACCACGCTCCAGGCGCAGGATTGCAAGCACGGATTTGGTTATGGACATGATCGATATGCGCGAACGGATTGATACGTGCTGCACGTACTTCGTACCAGCCCTCATAGCCCGCCTGCGACTCATCCTGTGTCGTCTCTGTATGCGTACCAGCTACCACACTATCCGCAGCTTCCAGCATGGCAGCCACGCCTAACGGAAAGAGGTAATCGAAGTACACTGAGCCTAGCGTCGCGTCTGGGCTAATTTCGCAGCGCTTTTGCAGGATGACAGGACCTTCGTCCAACCCATCTGTTGGCCTAAAAATCGTGAGCCCTGTCTCTAGCTCGCCGTTGCTAATTGCCCAGCCAATCGCACTGGGGCCACGGTATTTAGGCAACAAGGACGGGTGATATTGAATCATGCCGTGCTTTGGAATGGTGACAAACTCTTGCGGTGCAAACTGCAGCACATAGGCCATCACGCCAATGTCAGCGTTACAGGCACGCAGCGTTGCAAGCGCCTCGTCGCTTTTAAGCGAAGCAAACTTAAAGACTGGCAGTCCCAATTCCACAGCGCGGGCATCTAAGGCATCTGGTTTTGCGCCTTCTTTATCGGGTGCGCAAAAAACACCCACCACGTTGTCGCCACGGGCATGAAACGCCTCCAACACGGCTTTGCCAAAATCTTGCCGCCCAATCACCACAATGTTCATACGCATACCTTCATTTTGAATCCATATTGTCGTCTGGAATGCCCTGCATGCCATACGCCACGCGGCTTCCAAGCCCGACCCAGGCCGAAACTGACCAAAACACTAACGAGACTCCAAACGCCGCGCCGCCCGCACCAAACAGCATGGGCATCAGCACGCTGGAGGCATTAATCACCATCAACCGCAAGGCTAACGTCTCTCCCTGACGCGCATCGGGCGTGATACGGTGCAGCGCCGACATGATCATCGGCTGCACAGAACCCAGCGTAAAGCCCAGCAACATCGACATGAGTGTCATCGTCCACGGATTAGGCAGGAATGGATACACACCAAAAATGAGACTAGAGATCAGCATCGCGACCACCACGACCTTCCACTCCGTCAGTCGCTCCATAAAAAATGGCATCAACCCGCGCACGGCTGTGGCGGAGATAGCAAATGCGCCCAAGATGAAACCAATGGTGGAGGCGCTATAGCCGCGCTCGTGCCCCAAAATCGGCACAACAAAGGTATGCACATCCCAGCATGCCGACAAAAACCAATTAACCAAGAGCACACGACGCAGCATGGCATCTTTAATCAAATCCCACACTCTATTTTTAACGGCACTGCTAGAAGCCTCAGCCAGTATGGGCTCCCGCGTCTTTCTCATCCACAGCCACATCGCAATTGGAAACGCAGCCATGACAAAAAAAGCGACTCTAAAACCGCCTTGGTCAATCAAAAACCCTGCGGTCACAGGTCCAATAAAGTTAGCCATAGCGGGCCCAAGCGATATCCAGCTGAACGCTTGTTTAAGTTCCATCTGGCCTGTCACTGTACGTCCAATGTGGCGCTGCAAAGCAATCACACCACCGCAAGTTGCGCCGCCCACACACATGGCTGCAATGGCCAGCGTGACGATGTTCGGGAAACAGGCTGCCAGCAGCGCGCCGCTAGTCGAGACAGCAATGCTCCAGCGTACAGATCGCTTCAGACCATATTTTTCTGCAAACCGCCCAGCTGGCAGAGCGATAAACACCTGCGTGAGCGCAAAGCTAGCCAGTAGCATTCCCACCACCAGCGGCGAGTAGCCCTCGTGCAAGGCCCACAGCGGCGCGGCAAGCCGCATGCCCGCCATCGCACCATGTAAAAACACATGTCCAATGATGAGGCGCGCAAGTTCAGGATTCATTTAAGCCGTTTTCTATCAATGGAATATCTGCATCAACAGGCTCATCAAGCAAGTGAGTTGGAAGTGACTTCTTTGGCTTTAATCCAAGCAATCTAATTGCATCCACACGTTTAACCAAACTGCCAGTTCCAGTCTGCAACTGATCTTTAGATTTAGTTAAGGCCGCCTGCGCCTGACTTAAACGACTCTCTACATCTGACAAGCTCTCATAAAACAGCACAAATTTATCGTAAAGATCAGTTGTTTTTTTAATAATGTCATCAACATTTTTTTGCTGCCTTTCTTGTCGCCAACCAAATTCAATGGTTCGAAGCATTGCAAGCAATGTTGTGGGAGTAGCGAAGACAATTCCTGCACGCAATGCCAATTGAAATAAACTTGAATCGCTATCCAAAGCCAGCGCAAAAGCAGATTCAATGGGAATAAACATGACAGTAAAACTTGGCGTGTTATCTACTTTTGATTCATATGCCTTACCAGATAGATCTGAAATGTGTTTTTTAATGGATTCAAGATGCGCTTTTGCATAAGCTTGTTTTTGCGTTGCGTCCTCCGCGCTTGTGTACAGGTCATAGTCTTTGATGGAGACTTTTGAGTCAATAACGATATGTTTTCCGTCAGGCAAATTGACAACAACATCAGGACGGAAGTTTGCACCCAAATCATCTTTGACATTTGACTGGGTGACATAGTCCTCACCTTTTCGCAGGCCAGTTAGTTCGAGCGTCCGATCCAATATTTGCTCACCCCACGCACCTTGAGTTTT
>JANXRP010000199.1 GCA_025352965.1 Comamonadaceae bacterium | reverse complement strand
TTTGCAATGGCCTCTGTCACGTCTAGGGACGGGTTCGTCATCTTGACGAACAGTGAACGCGGAATGCCACTTGCCGCATCTGTTGCGCGATCGGTCTTGCCTGCGAAGCACAACGCATTCCTGTTCTCCAGGGTTGCCTAGACAGTGCTGCCTAACCCTTCCTTCAAGCGGACATGCCTACGGCATGCCGCTTAAGTCAAACGTAAGCCCCATTTCAGCAAACACTTCTTTGGCTATCAACGATCCTCGCTTATCGCTAGTACAAGCCAAGACGAGGCGGACCTTACGCAACATATCCAGCTTCGCGCTGATGCCTTACAGCCAAGATCAATACGTGTAGTCCGTCATAACGATAAAGAATCACGTAGCCACTATTGCCAAAATCGATCAGCCATTCTCGGTAATCAACCTCCATATCTTGCATGGGTCTACCGATTAAAGGCTGTAATCGAAGAACTCTGACGCCTTTGCGAATAACCTCAACTGCACGCTTTGCAGCCAATGGATTTGTTTGATTTAGAAATCGATAGAGCCGCTGAACATCCAGAAGTGCTTGCTCGGACCAACTGATTGGCGTCACAGGATCTGGCTTTAAACGCGAACTTAAACGTGGCATTTGGGTGGCGGGGCATCCATGCCCGACTCTAGCTTAGCCAGCCATGCGTCAGCCTCGTCGCCTGTAACGTGCAAGCCTGTCGCTTGGTAGTGATCCCAAGCACGCACCGCGTCTTGCTTAAAAGATTCACGTTTTTCTTCACGCTCAACATATTGCTGAATTGCCTCGTGCATCACCCAATGCGGTGCACGGTGTCTTGCTACAGCCAAACGTTTGATGCGCTCACGCGTTGCTAAATCAAGTTTGACTGCTACTGCTTTTTTGAGTGTGATTTCCATGATTGCATCCTAGAAGTATCGATAGGTATTACTCG
This sequence comes from Comamonadaceae bacterium, assembly GCA_025352965.1. Lineage (GTDB taxonomy): Bacteria > Pseudomonadota > Gammaproteobacteria > Burkholderiales > Burkholderiaceae_C > JASGCK01. The sequence goes on along the minus strand of JANXRP010000199.1, from coordinate 4,218 downwards.
ATGATACTCTTTTTACTCGATATGTTATTTACCAGCTTGCTCGGCTTCGATCTCAGCAAAAACCTCTTTGGTCACACCAAACCTGTCTTGCAGGCTTCGTTCTCTATCATGGTGACTCCTTGAGTTGGTTAGTATTTGGATTTTAGGAGCACAAAAACAATGACAACACAAACTGCAAACACGATTGGCTGGATCGGCCTTGGCCGCATGGGCGAGGCGATGGTCAAACGCTTGCTGGCTGGTGGCTACAAGGCGACGGTGTGGAACCGCACCGCTTCCAAGGCCGAGCCGCTGGTAGCCTATGGTGCAAGCATTGCCGCTTCGAAAGTAGATTTGGCCGCCTGCGAGGTCGTGTTCACCATGGTTTCCACCACCGACGACCTTAAAGAAGTTTTGTTTGGGACAGGTGGACTCACGACTGGCAAGCTGCTGCCCAAAGTCGTGGTTGATAGCTCGTCCATTTCGCAAGAGGGCTCAGCAGAGATTCGCGAGCGGCTTGAAGCAATGGGCGTCGCGTATTTGTGCACGCCCGTGTCGGGCAACGCCAAGGTCGCCAAGGCGGGCAAGTTACTCATGGTGTCATCGGGGCCTCGCGCTTTGTACGACAAGGCCGAACCCTATTTGCAAGCGATGGCGCGCAAGGTGATGTGGGTAGGCGAAGGCGAGCTGGCACGCGTGTGGAAAATTGCGCACAACGTGATGTTTGGCGTGGTGATTCAAAACCTGTGCGAGATCACCGTGATGGCCGAAAAAGCGGGCATTCCGCGCCACGTGTTTTTAGAGTCAATCAATGACTCGGTGCTGGGCAGCATGTACACGCGCTACAAAACCCCCGTGCTCACCAATTTGGATTTCGACCACGTCACGTTCACACCTAAGCTGCTCTTAAAAGACATGGATTTGGGTATGGCTTCCGCTAAAAAATATGGTGTGGCCATGCCTGCTGCGGCAGCAACCCGTGAATCAGTCTCGCGTATGGTGGGTCGTGGCCATGACGATGTGGATTTTTCAATTTTGCTTTTAGAAACCGCCAAAGATGCGGGCATGACTTTGGTGAGTGAAAACAAAGTGATTGATGATGGACTGCAAGCAAAATAACGGCGTGTCCAACAGCGTATCGAAGGGAGGATTCAAATGTCAATTTTGATTAAAGGCGCGTCCATCATCACCATGGAAGATGGCACGGACGGCCAAGGTGATCTGCCCGTTGGCGATATCTTGATTGAAGGCGAACGCATCACAAAAATCGCAGCACACATTGAAATGGATGACGATGACATCCAGGGCTTGCAAGTGATTCATGGTGCGGGCTATATCGTGATCCCTGGCCTCGTCAATGCGCATATGCATACTTGGCAAACAGCGCTTCGGGGCGTGGCAGCCAACTGGACGTTGCTGGAGTATTTCCAAAAAATGCACGCAGGATTGGCGACTGTCTTTACGCCAGAGGATTTGCACATCGCCACACTGGTTGGTTCGCTGAATCAGCTCAACTGCGGCACAACCACGCTCGCTGACTGGTGCCACAACAACCCCACACCTGCGCACAACGATGCGGCGATTAGCGGACTCTTGGAGAGCGGCATCCGCGCCGCATTTTTTCATGGTACGCCCAAGCCCGATCCCAAGCCTGGACAAACGCCATTTTGGGAAGTGCCGCATCCACGCTTGGAGCTAGAACGCTTGCTCAAAGCCCACGCTGGTAAGCCTTTGCTGGATGTTCACATGGCGGTGCTCGGGCCTCACTACTCCACGCTGGATGTGACTTTGCATGATTTTCGCGCCGCCAAAGAGCTAGGAGTTATCGCATCCTTACACCAAGGCGGCGGCGCTGCACGCACACCTGATGGCTGGGATGTGTTGGAGGTTGAGGGCTTGCTGGGTAGCCACATCAACATCGTCCATGGACACGCACTCTCAGACGAGCAACTCAAGCGCTTTGTTGACTTAGGCATGAGCTTTTCTGCGGCGGCAGAGAGTGAAATGAGCCAAGGGCACGGTCATCCGATTACAGGACGCTTGCGCAAACTGGGCGCTGCGCCGTCGCTAGGCGTCGATTTGGAATCGGTCATGAGCGGTGACATGTTGTCGCAAGCACGCATCGCGCTTGGCGTGCAACGCAGTCTCGATAACGTAGCGTACCGAGCCGAACATGGAACGATTCCGCCAACCAGCACGATTACCACGCGCGAAGCCTTGTCGTGGGTGACGGTGGAAGGCGCACGGATGCTCGGGCAGTTAGATCGCATCGGCACGCTCAAAGCGGGCAAACAAGCCGATTTGGTGATGATCCGCGCCAGCGATTTGAATATGCAGCCCGTGCATGATGCGGTCAGCAGCGTGGTGATGCAAACCTCGCTTGCCAACATTGACAGTGTGATGGTGGCAGGCGTTTGGAAGAAGCGCAGTGGTGCGTTGGTTGGTGTGGATTTACCACCCAAACTAGCGGCACTACGCGCATCAGGCGCAAAGATTGTCAGTGCTCTGAACTTATAAATTTAAGGAGATTGGTATGAAAAAACTACTGCTGCCGCTGTTGTTATGGGCTGCAAGCGCTTTATCCATAGGCGTTTCAGCGCAACCCTATCCAAACAAACCAATCAAATTTATCGTGCCATTCACCGCAGGTAGCGCCACCGACATCGTGGCGCGCACCGTGGCAGAAGCTATGGGTAAAAGCATGGGACAAGCCATCGTGATTGAAAACAAAGTGGGTGCAGGTGGCACGATTGCCACGGCGCAAGTCGCCAAAGCGGACGCGGATGGCTACACCGTGCTCGTGCACTCTTCGGGGCACGTGCTTAATCCTGCGCTCTACCCAAATCTTGGCTACGACACACTAAAAGATTTAACAGGCATTACCACGCTCGCCGCCATCCCCAATGTGCTGGTCGTCAATCCCAACAAGGGTTGGCGGACCCAGGCCGATTTAATTGCAGCAGTAAAGGCCAAGCCTGGCACGTTCAACTACGCCAGCGCGGGCATTGGCAGCGGCACGCACATGAACGCTGAAATCTTCCGCCTGCAAACGGGCATCGACGCGCTGCACGTGCCGTACAACGGCACGCCGCCTGCCATGACCAATGTGATTGGCGGTGCGAATGATTGGTTCTTTGCGCCACTTGCGTCTGCCCTGCCCCTTATTCAAGGCGGTAAGTTGCAAGCACTATCGGTCAGCACCAAGGCGCGCGCGAGCACGCTGCCAAACGTGCCGACCAGCATCGAGGCAGGCGTGCCGAACTCCGACTACACCCTTTGGATCGGCATGATTGTGGCAAGCGGCACACCAGTGGTAATTCAAAAGCGCTTATTTGATGAAGCGACCAAAGCGCTTACTAGCAGTGACTTAAAAGAGCGCTTTACCAAGCTGGGCGCAGATACATTCCCAATGGGCTCAGACGCATTCAATGCCTACATCAAGACTGAAATGGAAACGGCAGCGCGAATTGCGAAGGCCGCAAATTTAAAAGCTCAGTAACAACCTCCTCAAATGCAATTTACATATAACGGTCAACCTTCTCGCGTCATCTTTGGCTCAGGCAGCTTGCAACATTTGGCGCGCGAGATTGACCTCTTGGGAGCCAAGCGAGCGCTAGTTTTATCTACGCCCGAGCAGCGTGCATCGGCCCAAATGATTGCCGACTTGTTGGGCAGCAAAGCCGCTGGCGTGTTCGACCGTGCCGTGATGCACGTGCCCATAGAAACCGCTCGCGAGGCACGCCAGATGGCGCTTGCGCTTGGGGCGGACTGCGCCATCGCCATTGGTGGCGGCTCTACCACGGGGCTTGGCAAAGCGATTGCACTAGATAGCGGACTGCCCATTCTCGCCATCCCCACCACCTACGCGGGCTCAGAGATGACCCCCATTTACGGCATCACCGAAGGCGGTTTGAAGAAGACAGGCAAAGACCCACGTGTGCTACCACGTACCACCATTTATGACCCCGACCTCAGTATGAAATTGCCCGTGGGGCTCTCGGTCACCAGCGGCATCAACGCCATCGCCCATGCTGCCGAAGGACTGTACGCCGTGGATAGCAATCCCATCATGGACTTGATGGCATGCGAGGGCATCGCGGCATTGGCAAGAGCGTTGCCCGCTATTTATAAAAATGCAAATAATAAATCTGCACGAGCCGACGCACTATACGGCGCTTGGCTTTGCGGCACGGTGCTAGGCAACGTCGGCATGGCGTTGCACCACAAGCTGTGCCACAC
>JANXRP010000157.1 GCA_025352965.1 Comamonadaceae bacterium | reverse complement strand
GCTGACATTGAGGCGCTGATCGCCAACGAGGTGGCACGCGGTATCAAACCAGAGAACATCGTACTGGCAGGTTTTTCGCAAGGCTGCGCAATGGCGCTGCATACAGGACTGCGCCACAAGGCACGACTGGCGGGCATCATGGCGCTATCGGGCTACTTGCCACTTGCCAGCACGTTGGGCGCTGAAGCAAGCGAAGCAAACAAATCGACACCCATTTTTATGGCGCACGGAACGCAAGATCCTGTGGTTGTTTTAGACCGCGCCGAGGCTTCGAATGCAAAGCTGAGTGCACTTGGCTATAACGTAGAGTGGCACACCTACCCGATGCCGCATAGCGTGCATCCGCGTGAGGTGACAGATATCAGTGCGTTTTTGAAGCGAGTGTTGAAGTAACTGTTTAGCTACGCAATAACTGCAACTGATCAAACTTACCGCGCACAACTAACTCAGGGTTCACATCCCACCAGCCCTTTGCCACCGTGGCTTGCAGCTGCCTAAAGTCGGTGGTATAGACGAGGTTTTGCGAGCTATCTAAGCGCGATAAATCGGGCGCTTGTCCAATCAAGCCACCACGCACCGCACCGCCCATCACAAAGTGCGAAGCTGCTGTGCCGTGATCGGTGCCATTGCTTTGATTTTGGCGGGCACGCCGTCCAAATTCGGAGTACGTCATCACCAGTGTTCTATCCCATGCGCCTACCTCTTGCAGTGCCAAGCGTAACGCAGCTAAACCTTCAGCGAGTTGTTTGAGTAAGTTCGCGTGATTGCCTTGCTGGTTCACATGCGTATCAAAACTGCCGTGACTGAGCACAATCACAGGCACACCCGCCTTGTCGCGCTGCCCTGCTACGATTTGCGCAGCCGATTGCACCGATTGACCAAAGCCACCGTTTGGGAACTCGGTTTTGAAGGCGTACTTCTCGCCGCGCAAGCCATTAGCCGCATCGACAATGGCACGTTCCACACCTAAGATATGTTGGAGCGACGTGTTACCCGTCAAGTCGGACGGCATTGCCAATCTGGACTGATTCACAAACGTTTCGGTTTGACGAAGTGACACGGCATCTGCTCCCGCCAGCGGCCCTTGCTCGTTAATGCCCACCAACACGCCTTCACTGGTGAAAGCCTTACCAGACGTGGCTTGCTGGTTAGTGTGCAACGCTCTTGCCACCCAGCCATCCGATAGATATTCTTTGGATTTAGACGCGGTGTTCCAAATATCAATCGAGCGAAAGTGCGAAAGGTTAGGCTCTGGATAGCCCACACCTTGCACGATGGCGAGCTCGTTTTTTTCCCAAATCGAAACAAGCGGCGCGAGGCTAGGATGCAAACCTTGCTGGCTATCGATTTTGATGACATCCTCCGCTTTGATGCCAATCGTGGGGCGCAGCTGCGCATAGATGGTGTTCGCATACGGAATCACCGTATTCAAACTGTCGTTGCCACCTTTAAGCTCGACCAAGATGAGCACACGATCTTTATGAGATATTTTTTGTGCAAGCCCGAGTGCTGGGATGCCTATAAAGCCAAGCCCTACGCTGCCTGCCAGTAATTCACGTCTATTCATTACATGCTCCTCATCAATATTTATTTCAGTTGAAAAACAGGATCGAGCGTCAGCGCCCGAATGTACGCCGAGCCCACTGTGCCTGCAGGCACTATGTGCGAGGGCTGACTTGTCGCAAACATAACGCTTGCTAATTTTTGCTTGGCACTTGCGTCTGGCTCGCGCTCTGTCGTAGCACCATATTGGTTCAAAAATCGTTCACGGTCAAACGACATGCCGAGGCTGGAGGCGTTCATGTTGTTGCCAATCGAAAAAATCTGCTCCGTCGTGCGCTTGCGCTCAAGTAGCGTGGTCGCATTAATCCACTGCGCACCGCCAGGCCAGCCCTTCACATTAGGCGGCATGAGCAAGTTTTGTCCTAGCCCTGCCGAGCGATTCACCAGCACGTCGGGCTGCGAGATGGCAAATTGGAATTGCCTAGTCACACCAACCAGCAAATCCACGGGGGACTTAATCAAGCTGCCACGATTGCTGGCAGCCCAAAATTCGTCACAAAGCAACAAAGCGCGCAGTGCGACACCAACGTCGTACCCGCTAAGGCGAAATTGATCGGCTACTTGCGCGACGATGTTTGTATTGGGGGTAGGCGAAACAAACTCTAACCATAGCTTGCTCACAATGTAATGAGCGGTTTGCGGTTGCTTCAAAATGATGTCGATCAACCCCTCGCCATCTACGAGACCAGAGCTGCCAAGAATGCGCTTGGAACCCGGGTCTCGCAAACGCGGTCTAAACATAAAAGCGCCCGTGTCACCATCCACGCTATAGCCAGTCAGCGCGCGAGCCGCTTCTTTGATATCTTGCTCGGTATAGCCGCCGCCCGTACTGGCCTCGCCAAGCGTAAATAATTCAAACAATTCTCTCGCTAAGTTCTCATTCGGTGACTGCCAACTGCTATTGATATTGTCTAAATAAATCAGCATCGCAGGGTCTCGGACGATACCCAATAACAACTTGGAAAAACTACCCAACGCCTGTGCGCGCAGTAATTGATGTTGATTCCACATCGCCATGGAACGTACCACTTTTTGCTGCGAGGTTGCAAAGTGGTTATGCCAAAAGAGCGTCATGCGCTCGGCCAATGGATTGCTGGTCGTGAGCATTTCCCAAAGCCACCACTGTTTGATGGTCACGCCTTCCAATATCTGCGTGCGACGCTGCTCTTGGCGCTCTTCCTGCGTTTTGAGCTGACCTGGTGGCACAAATGTCGAAGTCGTAGTCGAAGCATTCACAAAAGCAGGCGCTGGCTGCTGCGTCTTGTTTTGCTGCGCACCTTGCAAGATACGATCAACTGCGGTCTCGTAGGTCACGCCCACAAAGGGCTGTAGCTCTGCATGGCTTGGGGTAAAACCTGTGCGTACCAATAAATGCCGTGCGTCTGCTTCGTTTAGAACCTGCATCGCTATCTCCATTTGTATTTCATTATTCAACGCAAAGGAAAGCGCCCAAGTTGACTTACAATAAAAGCACGGTCGTTCTTTTTTAGTCTTATAAAAGACTGCATAAAATCAATTAGTCATTTTCTATTTAACTTTGGAGACGGGTATATGAAAGTTTTAGTCGCTGTTAAGCGTGTGGTGGATTACAACGTCAAAGTGCGCGTCAAGTCGGATGGCACGGGTATGGATCTAGCTGGGGTCAAGATGAGCATGAATCCGTTTGACGAGATTGCAGTCGAAGAAGCGACTCGTCTGCGCGAGAAAGGCGTGGTCACCGAAGTGATTGCGGTGTCTTGCGGCGTGACCCAGTGCCAAGAAACACTACGCACGGCGATGGCGATTGGCGCCGATCGTGCGATTTTGGTAGAGACTGACGTTGAACTTCAACCACTCGCCGTCGCAAAGCTCCTCAAAGCCTTGATGGATAAAGAACAAGCCAGCCTCGTTATTTTGGGCAAGCAAGCGATTGATGACGACTGTAATCAAACAGGACAAATGCTGGCAGCGCTGGCCGATATGCCACAAGCCACTTTTGCTTCCAAAGTTGAAATTGCTGACGGAAAAGCGTCGGTGACCCGTGAAGTTGACGGCGGCTTAGAAACCTTGTCGATTAGCCTACCAGCCGTGATTACGACTGACCTGCGCTTGAACGAGCCACGCTACGTGACGCTCCCGAACATCATGAAGGCGAAGAAAAAGCAAATGGACATCTTCAAACCTGAAGACTTGGGTGTGGATGTTGCCCCGCGCATCAAAACGCTCAAAGTCACCGAACCCGCTAAACGCGGTGCGGGCGTCAAAGTGCCTGACGTGGCAACGCTAGTTGCGAAGCTAAAACTCGAAGCTAAAGTTATCTAAGGAACAAATCATGTCTATTCTTGTTATTGCCGAACACGACAACTCAGCCGTTAAAGGTGCAACTTTCAATACCATCACCGCAGCATTGGCCTGCGGGTCAGATGTACATGTGCTGGTAGCAGGCTCTGCCTCGCAAGCCGCAGCCACAGCGGCCGCCCAGATTGCTGGCGTGACAAAGGTATTGCACGCAGACGCGGCTTATTTTGAGCACGGTTTGGCTGAAGAAGTGGCGGCGCAAGTCCTGGCGATTGCCGCCAACTACAGCCACATCTTGTTTCCAGCGACGGCAAGTGGCAAAAACATTGCGCCGCGTGTGGCCGCAAAACTTGATGTCGCACAAATGTCGGACGTGACCAAGGTCATCTCTGCTGACACGTTTGAGCGTCCTATCTACGCAGGCAATGCGATTGCGACGGTACAGTCTAGCGACAGCGTGAAAGTACTGACCGTTCGCACCACGGGCTTCGATCCAGCAGCTGCATCAGGCGGCTCGGCACCTGTGGAAGCCTTATCCGCTGTGGCTTCCCAAGGCAAGAGCGCCTTCATGGGCAGCGAAATTGCCAAGAATGATCGTCCAGAACTCACCGCAGCCAAAATCATCGTCAGCGGTGGGCGTGCTCTGGGTTCTAGCGAAAAATTCAACGAAGTCATGACGCCGCTCGCCGACAAGCTGGGCGCTGCGTTAGGTGCTTCACGCGCCGCCGTCGATGCAGGCTACGCGCCTAACGATTGGCAAGTCGGTCAAACGGGCAAGATCGTCGCGCCGCAGCTCTATGTGGCTTGCGGCATTAGCGGTGCGATCCAGCACTTGGCAGGGATGAAGGACAGCAAGGTGATTGTGGCGATTAACAAAGACCCCGAAGCACCTATCTTCAGCGTGGCTGATTACGGCTTAGAAGCTGATTTGTTTACGGCTGTTCCAGAGCTAGTTGCAGCACTTTAAGAGGCCGCCATGAGCTACAAAGCCCCAGTCAAAGACATGATGTTCAACATCCAGCATTTGGCTGGACTAGAAACGCTCACACAAATCGAAGCTTTTGCTGATGCGGGCTTGGACACTGCTCAGGCCGTGCTTGAAGAATGCGCCAAGTTCAATGAAAACGTCATCGCACCGCTTAACTGGACAGCCGATGTAGCGCCCTCGTATTGGGAAGCAGGAAACAAAGTCATAACAAGTAAAGGCTTTAAAGAAGCTTATGCACAGTACTGCGAAGGCGGTTGGCAAAGCCTGCAGCATCCACCCGAGTTTGGTGGACAAGGCTTACCCAAGACGATTGGATCTGTGTGCGGCGAGATTTTGAACGCCGCCAATACCAGCTTTGCACTGTGCCCGATGCTGACCGATGGCTGTACCGAAGCGCTTTTGACAGCGGGATCGGATGAGCTGAAAGCTACCTATTTGGAAAAACTAGTCAGCGGCGAGTGGACAGGCACGATGAACCTAACCGAGCCGCAGGCAGGTAGTGATTTGGCAGCCGTCCGAACGCGCGCCGAACCCATGCCAGACGGTACTTTCAAGGTTTTTGGCACCAAAATTTTTATCACCTACGGCGAGCACGATATGACCGAGAACATCGTCCACCTCGTGCTGGCTCGCGTAGTGGGCGCGCCCGAAGGTGTGAAGGGTATTTCGCTGTTTGTTGTGCCAAAGTTTCTCGTTAACAAAGACGGCAGCTTGGGTAGCCGTAACGATGTGCAGTGCGTCAGCATCGAACACAAAATGGGCATCAAAGCCTCGCCTACTGCGGTTTTGCAATACGGTGATCACGGTGGTGCGATTGGCTTTTTAGTTGGCCAAGAAAACCGTGGTCTCGAGTACATGTTCATCATGATGAACGCGGCGCGTTACGCCGTGGGCGTGCAAGGCATTGCTGTGGCGGATCGCGCGTATCAACGCGCTGTGGCCTTTGCGCGTGAACGCGTGCAAAGCCGTCCTGTCGATGGTTCAATGCCGACAAGTGCCCCGATCATTCATCACCCTGACGTGCGCCGTATGCTAATGACCATGCGTGCCTACACCGAGGGGTGCCGCGCGATGGCCAGCGTGGCAGCATCGGCATATGATGCCGCGCATCACCACCCAGACGCAGACACACGCACACAAAATCAAGCGTTTTACGAATTCCTCGTGCCACTGGTCAAAGGCTACTCCACCGAGATGAGTTTGGAAGTCACCAGCCTTGGCGTGCAGGTTCACGGCGGTATGGGATTTATCGAAGAAACGGGCGCAGCGCAACACTATCGTGATGCCAAAATTTTGACGATATACGAAGGCACAACTGCCATTCAAGCCAATGACTTGGTAGGACGCAAAACCGCGCGTGATGGTGGTCAAACGGCGAAGGCGATTTGCGCACAGATTGAAATCACAGAAAAAGCGCTCCTCGTGCAGGCCCCATCCAGCAAGGCTTGCGGGGCAGTTGCTAAGCAGCTTGGCGCCGCACGCAAAGCGCTCATCGAGGTGATTGATTTCGTTGCGGGCAATACGAAGGCATCACCCAACGCGGTCTTTGCAGGCAGCGTGCCCTACCTCATGTTGGCAGGTAATGTGGTCGCAGGCTGGCAGCTAGGTCGGTCACTTTTGGTGGCTGAGGCAGAACTCGCCAAAGGAAATGACGTTGCTTTCATGCAAGCCAAAATCAACACGGCTCAGTTTTATGCCGAGCATATTTTGAGCAAAGTCGAAGGTATCAAAAACAGCATTGTGGACGGCGCTGATAGTGTGACGGCAATGGCACTTGATTCGTTTTAATTTTTTTAATTGTTGAAAGCTTTCATGTCAAAACTCCCATCTGTTCTCGCCAATTTGCCGCTACCTATCATCGGCTCACCGTTGTTCATCATCAGCAACCCCAAGCTCGTCATTGAACAGTGCAAAGCGGGCGTTGTAGGCTCCATGCCAGCGCTCAATGCTCGTCCTGCGGCGCAACTAGAAGATTGGTTGGCAGAGATTACCGAAACGCTAGCTGCATATAACGCTGCCAATCCTACCGCGCCTGCTGCGCCGTTTGCTATCAATCAAATCGTGCACAAAAGCAACGACCGTTTGGAACACGACATGGCGGTCTGCGAAAAGTACAAAGTACCCATCGTCATTACTAGCCTTGGTGCACGTGAGGATGTGAACACCGCTGTGAAGGCTTGGGGCGGCATCACGCTGCATGACGTGATTACCAACGTGTTTGCACGTAAGGCCATGGAAAAAGGTGCGACTGGCCTGATTGCGGTCGCCGCTGGTGCGGGCGGGCATGCCAGTGTGAAATCGCCGTTTGCGATGGTTCAAGAAATCCGTGAATGGTTTGATGGCCCGCTGGTTCTCTCGGGCGCTATTTCAACGGGCGGTGCAGTGCTAGCAGCGCAGGCTATGGGCGCAGACCTTGCCTATATTGGCTCGGCGTTTATTGCCACGCACGAAGCGCGTGCGCAAGATGGCTACAAAGAGATGATCACCAAGAGCAATTCTGACGACATCGTGTACAGCAACTTCTATACGGGTATTCATGGCAATTATTTGAAAGGTTCGATCGTGGCAGCAGGCATGGATCCTGACAATCTACCTGTCAGCGATCCTAGCAAAATGAACTTCGGTGGCGGCGAAAACTCTGCTAAAGCGTGGAAAGATATTTGGGGCTGTGGCCAAGGCATTGGTGCGATCAAAGAAGTGACTAGCGCCGCCGAATTGGTCGCACGTTTGAAGCGCGAGTACTTGGCAGCTAAAGCAAGACTGACTTAAAACTCCGTGTGCCAACGCACACCCACGACCCGTACAGGCCCACGGTCTGCGTTGTAGGCTGGATTATTAATAAACTGGGCGTTCACACTCAGTTGCTGACGACCTAACGCCCAGAGGTAATAAGTCTCGGTAATCGTCTCAGGTTTGTAGTTCAATCTGCCATCACCGATAAAGAACCCCATACCACCAGCAGCAACATAAGCGCGATGAGTGCTTGATAGCCCATTGACCGCCCAAGCCACACCCAGCCTATCTTGTGGACGAGTCCAACCTCCGCCCGATAACACAATACCCGCTGAAAGCGATCGATCAATTTCAGTGAAAGAAAAGGTTTCTGTTTTACCGTCGTGCATGGATGCGCGAACGAATCCACCCATATTTTTCGATAACGTTTGCTCTGCTGACAGCCCAATACCTGCCTTACTTTGCGCGCGACGAGTCGTATTAAAGTCAGGCGGAGTCGAAGTTCCAGCGACCAGGTTGAGTGCATCGGTGAAATTACCCATCACAGCGACATTACGAAAGACAAGCGCACGCCATTTCCCTGTTTGCTCGCCAATTGCATATGAACGTTCGTATTCAATTTGGTCGCCATAGCTTTTGAAGATGTTCCAATTGAGCGGCAACCCATTTGACGTACGTGGCTCTAAGAATCGTCCTCCTCTAATAGCCCAATCCTTTTGGATGTATTCCAATGCGGCTCCCCATGTATAACCACGCGCATCGGCAGCATAGTCATACGCGCCATGAGTCAAAAATGACCAATTGACAAACTGAGTGCGAGCATCGTGCGCGTAGTTGTTTTGATCAAAAATATCAGTGACTGCAAAATTGCCCGCAGTCAAAACCCAGCGCTTTTTATCACGCGAGCCAGCCAATTGATTTTGACCAGAAGCAACCGCTTCGCGCTCGCCACCTAGGCCCCACGTTTGCCTGATAAAAGCACGTGGGCGGTAAAAGGAGATTTGCTCACCCGCCACTTTTTGTAGCTCACCGTTAGAAATCCCTCCGAGCCCCGTAAGATTAGAAAGCGGCGAACCCTGAACCGCTTCAGGATTGAGATAAATCTCAGTGCTTTGGCTGGCATTACCCCCAAGACGCAGTCCTAAGTACGCCGTTGCTGTTAATGAGTAGCTCTTTTCTTTTGTGGCGACGAGACTGTTTTGCCCCGAATAGGGTGCATTAAAACTAGGTTTCACTTGACTAATGAAAGTCGATTGAAACATCGCATTCCAACGCTCGGGCTCAAGGCTGGTCGCATCTTGCGCGAACACAGATAGAGATAGCCATCCCGCAATGACCATCCAAACTACATTTTTTATCATGCTGGTATTGTCTGACCTTAATGTGACATGTCAGTTACAGCAATCACAAGCCCCATACCAACCAAGAGCCAGGCGACTTGTTTTAGCGTCTCGGCAAAACTCATGCGGCGCTGTAGTTGCGGGATTAAGTCGGCTAACGCCACGTAGATAAAACTGCTGCCAGCCACGACCAAAAAATACAGCAAGTAGCCGCCAAGCCTTGCTAGCAAGGCGTATCCAGCCAATCCACCGATAGCAGTCACCGTGCCTGCCAGCGTCACCTTAATAAAGGCTGCTCGCTTGTTTTTCCCCAGCACGATCAAGTCGCCCATATGGTGCGGCACTTCGTGCGCTAGCACCGCCAGCGCTGCTGCCCAGCCTAAATGCATATTCGCCATAAAGGCAGCGGCGATCACGACACCATCACCAAAAGCATGGATGCTGTCGCCAAACAAAACTGCCCACGAGCCGCCGTGCGCATGTTCGTGATGATGATGATCGTGGTCATGCGCATGCGCTTGGTGTTCATGATGCTCGTGCCCGTGATGGTAAAGCTCGGCTTTGTCCAACAAAAAGAAGAACACCAAGCCCACCAGCAAGGTTGTGAACAAAGCGTGTGGCTCTATGTTCAGCGTTGCAGCCGCTTCAAACGCTTCAGGCAACAAGTTCATAAACGCCGTGGACAGCAACGCCCCCGCAGCAAGGCTCAGCAGATGTTGATTAAAACGCGCCAGTGCGAAATAGCCTAAAAATGCCGCAAGCCATACGCTGCCAATGCCCGCAAGCAGTGTGGCAAAAAGAATGCTGCTAATGAGCATCAAACGCCGTGCTGCTTAAACCATTCCAACGCACGCTCCCAACCGTCTTCGGCTGGTCCTTTGCGATAGCTCGCCCGATAGTCGGCATGAAAGGCGTGCGGTGTACTGTCGTAGGTCACAAACTCAGAAGCCCTAGCCGCTTTGCTTTTAGCTACTTGCAGCTTGTTTTGCATCAGCGCCAACGACTCCATCGGGATGCCCGTGTCGGCACGACCATAGAGACCAAGGACTGGCGCTTTGAGATCACCCACCAAATCCACAGGATGCTTAGGAAACAATGCGGACGATGCTCCTACTAAACGGCCATACCACGCCACAGCCGCACGTACCGCCTTGCTGTGCGCGGCATACAGCCACGTAATGCGTCCACCCCAGCAAAAGCCCGTAATGCCCACGCGCTTGATGTTGCCGCCGTTTTTAGCCGCCCAAGCCACCGTGTCGTCTAAGTCAGCCATGACCTGCGCATCGCCCACCTTAGAGACCAATTCGCTTTGCAAAAGTGGGATGCTGTTGTACTTACTCGGATCGCCTTGGCGCTGGTACAACTCTGGTGCAATCGCCAAATAGCCCATTTTTGCAAAGCGGCGGCATGTGTCCGCAATGTATTCGTGCACGCCAAAAATTTCTTGCACCACCAAAATCACGGGCAAGTTTGTTTTGCCAGCAGGTGCAGCGCGGTAGGCATTCATCTTGAAGCCGCCTGCATCAACAATCACCTCGCCTGCGGTCAAACCATCGCTTGAGGTTTTAATCGCTGTTTGTGCCATCACAGCGCCCGCCGCCGCCGCGTAACCCACGCCCACTGCACCTTGCAAGGCTGTGCGGCGCGAAATACCTGTAGGCTCGCCAGCATGCGTGTTGAGTAGGCCTTGGGTATCAGAAATAAGTTCTTTAGCTGACATGGTGTGCTCCAGTTTTAAAAGGTCAAAGTTGTAAGGGTAAAATGCGCAGTTATCTTTTTTAAATCAACTAGCAAAGAGCTGGGAACAGCTATTCAAATTATGAAAATCGCTCAAGAAATTCGCGCTGGAAACGTGATTATGCATGGCAAAGACCCTATGGTCGTACTCAAAACCGAATATAGCCGCGGCGGCCGTAACAGTGCTACCGTGCGTATGAAGCTCAAGAGCCTGATTGCCAACTTTGGCACCGAAGTCGTGTTTAAGGCCGACGACAAAATGGATCAAGTCATCCTAGATAAAAAAGACTGTACTTACTCTTACTTTGCTGATCCGATGTACATCTGCATGGATGAAGAGTTCAACCAGTACGAAGTCGAAGCCGAAAACATGGGCGACGCGCTTAACTACCTAGAGGACGGCATGGAATTAGAAGTCGTGTTCTACGACGAAAAAGCCATCTCCGTTGAACTGCCAACCAGCGTGGTGCGTGAAATCACTTGGACCGAACCAGCTGTTAAAGGCGATACATCAGGCAAAGTTTTAAAGCCCGCCAAGATTGCCACAGGCCTAGAAATTGGTGTGCCCATCTTTGTAGCGCAAGGCGACAAAGTGGAAATTGATACGCGTACGGCGGAATACCGTAAGCGGGTTTAAAAAACCCAACCTACAGTGCCACGCGTGGCGCGTGTTTGGCTAACAGCGCGGCGGCACGAGTTTGCCACCCTTTACCGCTCGCTCGCCAAAGGGCGAGTGCTTGATCGTTGATACGCATCGCAATTTGTTTTGTCGACCCACTTCCCAACGGGCGACCCACTTTCTTAGCTGCCGCAGATTCTTGGTTCATTTTGACCAAAGCGCTATAAAGCTCAGGAGCTAACACCTCTTTAGCAGGGCGGAATAGCTTCATATCTGCCTTTGATAACTCGCGGATCTCGCCTTCGTCATCGATGACTGGTAAAAGTTTGGTCATATTCATTCCTTTCTTTACTATTTGCTTTACGAAAACTGATGACACGAATCCCATTTTGAATGGGTGTAAAACATAAAAAATGTAAGCGTGATTCAATAAACCCAAGTGCACAGATACGGGTTTCAGGATAGCTCTTGCGATCATCCTCCCACATCTTTGCATTAGCAAAATCAAAGTCAGTGACCATCTCAAAACTTAGATCGCGCAAAGCGATATTGCGAGCATTTTTTACAGGGTCAAACTCAATTTGCATTGAATATTATTATATATACAAAAATCTATCGGACGGCACTCAAAACCGCACCTTCAATCGTCGAAGGATACGGTCCATCGATATAGTCCCCCACCACCGACAGACCCACAAGTGCCAACTTTGCGGGTCTTTTTATTTGTGTTGTGCAAGCAAAGGTAGCGCGCTTTTCTACGATGGTGGTGACTGGCTGTAAAGCCACGCCCAGCTTGGCTTCGCCTTGTGCCAAAACGCGACGCTCGATTTCATCTCCCTCTCCAATTGCCCAATTACTAGCGTCACTCACAACAAAAGCAAGCAAGCCTTTAGCTTCACGCCTTGTAAACACAAACTGGGCTGGATTTTGTGCATCGCTTTGCAGTGCAAGCATGGGCTTTGGCAAGAAAAAATCAGCTGGCGCCTGTGCATACACAGTCGCAATCGAGCGGTATTCAAGCTCGTCCACACGCGCGGCCCAATCAGGCGCAATCTCACGCAACAAGCGTGCGGCCTCAGATGGCGGCGTAGCAACGACGATGTAATCGAAATCATTTTGAATACTGCCAAGGCTCACAACCCTCTCCCCTAGGCGCACACAAGAGCCCCTGCTCTGCAAGGCCTGTGCCACTTGGCTTGGCAGCAAGGTGCTTAAATCAACTTTAGGAATCAGCATGTCGGAACTGGCGTATGCGCCGCCAGCATGGACAAAGCGTTTGCTTAAAAACGCGTCCTTGAGTACACGCAAAAACACACGCCCGCTGGCAACATCCACAGCCGTATTGAGCGCAGACAGGCATAGCGGCTCGATCACATCCTTCATCACCCGCGTCGATGCGCCTTGGCTCAAAGCCTTAACTGTCAACGCTTCCGAGCAGGCAAATCCGCGGAGCGACCATCCCATAACAAGCCTAGCCAATGATGCGTAATTACGCCACTGCCAGCTCGTCGTTTGCAAAACGCCAAGGCGCATGGGCACTCGCTCTAGCACCGCACCAAAATCAATGCCCACACTTTGCATCAGCCGTAACGTCTCGTGATACGCCCCCAACAAAATATGCTGGCCGTTATCTAAAGTCACGGACTCACCACTTGGCAAGATGACTTGCACCGAACGCGCCCGTCCACCAAGTGTTCGCGCGGCTTCAAAAAGCGTCACGTGGTGTCCTGCATTTAGCGCACGCATGGCAGCCGCACAACCAGCCCAGCCACCGCCGATCACGGCAAATCGCTTGCGCTCTATCTGAGCCAAACCGTTAGCCAAACGCTTGTACCTTCCAAGCTAGCCAAAATTTTCTAAGCGGCGTCAAGCTGATGCGCTGGCTCAAGACTTGAAAATTCGAGCGCTCAATCTCGCGCAATAAATCACGGTAAATTGCCGCCATCATCAGACCTGGTTTTTGCGCTCGGCGGTCTTCTGGTGGCAGCAGCATCAGTGCCGAATCGTAGAGCTGGTGCGCCTTGGCAGCTTGATCCTGCATCAAAGCAACAAAACGATCCGAATAAATCGCATTCAAAATCTCGTGCGCTTTCACGTCGAACTTTTGCAGCTCAGACACAGGCAAATAAATACGACCTTTGCGTGCATCTTCGCCCACATCGCGCAGGATGTTGGTGAGTTGCAGCGCTTGCCCAAGCGTGTGGGCATACGCGGTCGTCTGAACATCCGTTTGTCCAAAAATATGCGCCGCAACCTCGCCCACCACGCCAGCAACCAAATGGCAATAGCGTTCTAAATTTGACTGGTCAAGATAGCGTGTTTGGCTCAAGTCCATCTCGCAACCCTCAATAATCTGCAACAAATGCTTTGCTCGAACTGTGCTCTGCAAGCCAAGCGGGGCAAGGGCTGGCAGCAAGGCTTGCATCACGGGGTGATGAGGTTGTCCCGCAAAGCTATCCGCCACTTCTTTGCGCCACCAAGCCAGCTTGATGGCCGCCACGCCCGCGTCTGTGGCTTCGTCCACCGCATCATCCACCTCGCGGCAAAAAGCATAAAAAGCAGTAATGGCAGCACGTTTGGGTTTGGGCAGGAACAAAAATGCGTAATAAAAACTACTGCCCGAAGCCGCGGCTTTTTCTTGGACGTAGATTTGAGGGGTCATTGAACGAGCGCTCGATAAAAAATAATGGGCATGTCCCAAAAATGAATTCGTGGGCGCACCTTCGTCGTATCGAAGTTTTGATGAGCAATCTTATCGAGAATCCGCAGTCCGCCCTGCACGACCAATCTGAGCTCAAAACCAAACCTGCCACCAACCCTTTTGCATAAAGGGCTGCCAACCATCATCAGCGCGCGTGCCCATTCACATAAGGCTTGGAAGGATTCGGTCTTAGCAGGAAGTAAATAGAAACGTCCGCGTGACACGTCCACGCTCACATCTTGCCAAAAGTTGATGAGTTGCAATGCCGAGCAAATCGCGTCGCTTTGCGTTTTGGATAATTCATCGTCCACGCCGTAGAGATGCAGCATCAAACGCCCTATGGGATTAGCAGAGAGTTTGCAATACGCCATCAGCTCATCTCGCGATTGATAGCGATAGCCAGCGGCAGTATCACGTACATCTTTTTCAAACGCATCCAGCAATTCGTGCAAATGCTGGTTTGGCCAGTGGTGCTTGGCAAGCGCCTCGAACAAACCTCGCCATCGAGGACTTGGTGACTGCCCACCCAACACGCGAGCGAGATCTTCACGATAAGCGGTTAAATCAGCCAAGCGATCACCGCTAGTGACATCGCCCTCATCCGCCAAATCGTCCGCCGTGCGTGCAAACCAGTACAAGCTAGCCACGGCTGGGCGCAGCCTTTTAGGACACAAAATCGACGCAACAGGAAAGTTTTCGTAGTGATTAACTGACATTCACCGCTGACCACGTCATGGTTTTAGCCTGTCCCGTGGCGTTTGGGATCAGTTGATGCACGGGCACACCTTTAAAGACGACTTCACGCAGATCTTTCATCACGTCTTGCGCACCACCAAACGGCGTGAATAAATCGATGATCCAAATTTGATCGCCAGACTTCCAGTCGTTACTAGTCAATTGATGTGGTGATGTTTTGTAGCGCAGTGCCGCAGCTTCTGAAAGCTTAGCCCATGACACATAAGCAATCGGTGCCTCCTCTCGCATATAAAGCTTGGCTTGCCCTTGCACCAGCGCTGGCAGCACGCGCCACTCCAATTCGCTTAGTAAGGTATGCCGCGTTGCGCTTTGTTGCATCATCAGCCATATCACGGGGCCCAATAGCGGAATCTTGGTCATCACATGCTTGGCTTGCTCTTTTGCAAGCTCGGCCAGTTGGCTCATGTCCTCAGCATTCATAGCGGGGGTTGTGGTGTTCATCGTTATCTCCAGTCATAAAAGCGCATCTAGCGCAGCTAAGTCTTGCTCTTGCAAAGCGCCCGTAGCCGCCTTCAGCTTCAAACCTTGCATCACAGCATCCACCCGCGCCTTCATCAAGTCTCGCATGGCGCTATACAGTTGCTGCTCGGCGTTCAACACATCAGGATTAATACGGGTGCCTATTTTGAAGCCTATTTTGTTGGCCTCTACGGCCTGAACGCCAGACTCCACAGCCGTTTGCAAGGCTTCAATTTGCGCCTGCCCGTTCATCACCCCAGAAAACGCTTGGCGGACTTGTGTGCTGGCGCTGCGCTTAGCCCCAACGAGATCTTCGTAAGCTTTATCTTCTAAGAGCAAAAACTCACGCACTTTGGACTGGGTAGCACCACCCGTATAGAGCGGCACAGTCAGTTGCACGCCCGCTTGCTGCGACTGGGTACGTGTTGTCAAATCCGTAGGGGAACTCAAACTGCCCGAGTTGTAAGCACCTGCACGGTTGTAGGTTAGATCTAGCGTCGGCGCATGAGCGCTGTGGCTTTTGGTTGTCTCGGACGAAGCAACGTCATAAGCGGCCTGCTGGATTTTGATTTGAATGTTTTGTTGCGCTGCAAGCCTGAGCCACTCACCCAATTGCGCAGTTTGCATGACGGGCAAATTTTGCGCGATGCGGCTGGGTTTTAGTACCAACGTATCGCCCAGAACTTTGTCCAAATCAGCCTGCTTACTCGCCAATTCATTGAGCGCTGCTATGTGCTGCGACTGGGCTGAACCGCGCTTGGTTTTTGCCTCGTAGATGTCGGTAATGATGCCTGTGCCGACAGCGAAATTGCGCTCGGCCAGTATCAATTGCTCATTCACAGCATAGAGCTGCGCTTCAGCCACACGGATATTTTCCTCGGCAAGCATGATGTCGAAGTAAATCTGCGCGGTACGCAACATCAGGTCTTGCTCAGCTAAGGCAAATTGCGCCGTAGCTTGCTCAATTTGCTTGGTTGCCTGTGTAACGCTCACCCAGCTTGCCCAGCGGATGAGTGGCTGCGTCACTTGCGCCGTCCACGTCCAACTTTTAATGTCACGGTTGACAGGCATCGCCCCCGAAAACGACGCTTCGCCTATTTGACGATTCCTGTTACCTGTCAAATTAACGTTAGGCAGCAAGCCTGCTCTGGCCTGCGGGAGCTTCTCAAGGGTTGCTTCAAAGCTTTTCCGAGCAGCGCGAAACTGCGCATCCTCTAGCTGTGCTTTGCGATACACCTCCGTGAGCGATTGAGCCAATACTGCGCCGCCATTCAGCGCTAATACCAAAGTCAAACCTAATTTGAATTTATCTTTCACGTAACGCCTCCTCCTTGTAGCGCAGCATTGGCGCAACAAAGTATTCAATCATGCGGCGCGTATCAGTTTTGATGTCCGCCGTGACGCTCATACCTGCCGTCACCAAACCCATGCGGCCATTGACCGCATTCGGAGTCATCGTGTTGGCCAATTTAATGCGTACGGGATAGATAAAACCCAGTTTTTGATCCTGCACCGCATCCGTACCCACCCATAGCACTTCACCCTCTATGTAGCCAAAGCGTGTGAAGTCATACGTCTCCACTTTATTAATCACTCGTTGCCCCACTTTGACATGACCGATATCACGATTTAACACCTGCGCCTCTAACTCTAGCGGCGTATGCTCGGGCACGATGGTCATCAAAGCTTGGGCAGCAGTCACCACACCGCCGACCGTCGTCACCGTCAATTGCTGCACCACGCCATCAATTGGCGCTCTCAGCGTTTGCAAATCCCTGCGCTGCCGCGCTTTCAACAGCTCTTGCTTGGCAGAATCGCGCTTTTTAATGGCCTCGACTAACTCGGTGCTAGTGCGGGCACGGAACTCGGCCAATGCCTGCGTTCGCTGCTGAAGTGCTACGTTGTAACTGGCTTGCGATTCTTGTAGCCGATTGCCTTGCACCGAAATCTCTTTCTCTGCATTCATGAGCTCCAAGCGCGTTTCAATCACGCCTATCTGCGCCACATGCCCCGTCTTAGCCAAGTCTTCGCGCATTTGGTGTTTTTGACGGGTATAGGGCAAACTATTTTTTAACTGACTGATATTGCTGGCAATCGCGTCGGTATCTGCTTTTCGCTTGGCAATGTCCGCATCAAGCGCTGCCAACTTAGCGCTTTGCTCGGCCATACGGCTTTGCAACATCGCGTTTTGATTGAAAGCAATCTCTTTGGGCATATTCACCGCTAGATGGGCATTACCACCAAAGCTTGCCTGCCCATTGAGCTGCGCCAAAGAGCGCTGCGCATCCGCTTCGTTTTCCCACAGTTCGCGCTGGGTGCGACCAAGGTCCGCACCGCTATTGGTGGGATCTAACTCCACCAATACATCGCCAGCCTTGACCGTTTGTCCATCACGCACAAGAATAGCTTTCACCACACCTGCTTCGAGCGACTGAATCACCTTGCTTTTGCCCGATGGAATCACCTTGCCTTGACTGCTGACCACAATGTCCATTTGCGCAAAACAAGAAAAAACAAGTGCGGCCAAACACATCACGCAAATACCGATACTGACCATGCGCATCACCAAGGCAGGCGGCCTATGCTGGATAGCTAATGCGGCACTGGTAAATTGGTTAAAAGCTGGGGCTTGGTTCATGCTGCACTCCCTACGATTTCTAAAACTTGATGTGCGGCATAAAGCGAGGCATAACGTCCACCTGTTTGCAGCAAGCTCGTGTGATTCCCCGTTTCTACCAATCGTCCGTTATCCAAA
Organism: Comamonadaceae bacterium; assembly: GCA_025352965.1. Taxonomy (GTDB): domain Bacteria; phylum Pseudomonadota; class Gammaproteobacteria; order Burkholderiales; family Burkholderiaceae_C; genus JASGCK01. The sequence continues at coordinate 3,023 of JANXRP010000157.1, read as the reverse complement.
ACAAGAATGCGATCCGCCAAGCGCAAAGTTGACAGACGATGCGCCACGATCAACACCGTGCGCCCTTTGGTAATCGTCTCCATGTTGTCGTGAATCAACCGCTCGCTCTCATAATCCAGAGCCGCAGTGGCCTCGTCGAGTAATAGTAATTTTGGATTCGTCGCCAGCGCCCGTGCTATCGCAATCCGTGCACGCTGTCCACCGCTGAGTTTGCTGCCGCGTTCACCAATCACGGTGTCATAGCCTTCGCTCATTTGCAAAATGAAATCATGTGCGCCCGATAGCTTTGCTGCGTTCATCACAGCCTCCATGCTGAGGCTCGCATCCGCCAGTGCAATGTTCTCCCGCACCGAGCGGTTAAACAGCAAGGTGTCTTGCCCCACCACGCCAACTTGACGGCGTAGCCACGAGGTATCAACTAAATTTAAATCCATACCGTCCAGCAAAATGCGCCCACTCTCAGGCGTATAAAGCCGCTGGATCAAACGCATCAGCGTCGTTTTTCCTGCCCCCGAAATACCCACAACCCCAATCACTTCGCCCGCTGCAATATCAAAGCTCACATCACTTAGCACCTCCAGCGATTTGGGCGCATAACGAAAATTCAGATGATCAAAAGTAATGCGCCCTGCCACTTGCGGGGGCGCACTACGGTTCGGTCTAAACGCTGGCTCAGGCGGTGCGTCCATGATGTCACCTAGTCGCTTGATGCTGACCTTCATTTGTGTAAAGTCTTGCCACAAGGACGAGAGCTTCAAGATAGGCGCATTCACACGACCAGAGAGCATATTGAAAGCAATCAAACCACCCACGGTCAGCTCACCATCAATCACTTGCTTAGCGCCCAGCCAAAGTAAAATCACCGTTAAAATTTTGCTAGCCAGCGCGATGAATTGGTTCGTAGCGTTACCCAAGTGACCGCTCTCAAACGATACGTTCACGTGATTCGCCAGTCGCTGCTCCCACGCGCGTTGCCACTGCGGCTCTACGGCATGGCTTTTTAGCGTTTCCATCGACGTGACCGTCTCCACCAAATAAGCTTGGTTTTCCGCACCCATGGCAAACTTATCTTCTAGTTTTTTGCGTAGTAGCGGTGTAATAAGTGCAGACGCACCAAAGAACACGGGCAACGCACAAATCACCACTAAAGTGAGCGTCACGCTGTAATAAAACATAATCGCCAAATAGATAAATGCAAACAGCAAATCTAGCCAGCTGGTCAGCGCTTGCCCCGTCATAAAGTTGCGTGCATTCTCCAGCTCCCGCACCCGCGCCACGGTGTCCCCGCTACGACGACTTTCGAAGTACGACAGCGGCAAATGCAGCAAATGTTTAAAAAGCTTTGCGCCCAACTCCACATCGATGCGGTTGGTGGTGTGACTCATCAAATAATGCCGCATCGCGCCCAGCACCACTTCAAAAATACTCACCCCTAAAAGCGCAATGACCATCACGTCCAGTGTGGAGAGCGTGCGGTGCGTCAGTACCTTGTCAATCACCACTTGAAAAATAAGCGGCGTAATGAGCGCAATGATTTGTACAAAGAGCGAGGCCAGCAAAATCTCGCCCATCAAAGCTTTATATTTTTTAAGCGACTGCCAAAACCAAGCAACGCCAAATTTGACAGTATCCGCCTCGGCAACTTCGCCAGCGCCTTGCAATTGGCTAGATTTTTTAGCGTCAATCCATTGACCCGCATAGAGCTTGTCAAACTCCGCAAGCGAGATTTGCTGGGGATCACTATCGCCCTCACGCTGCAAAATGACAGCGCCTACAGCAGAACTCGTATCCATCTTGCCCACAATCATGAAGCCGCCACTCGTGGTTGGCATCAGGGCTGGAAGCACCGCGTTCGTCAATGCAGATCGCTTGCTTTTTTTAAGCAATGCCTCGAAACCCAAGCTAGATAAGGCTTGTAGCAGTGCGCCTGTCGTCAACGGCATAAGCTCGCCGTCTTTGTCATATTGGGAAAATTGATGTTCGAGTTGAACGTTATCTAATGGCAGGTGATGAAGTTGGCAATAAAGTTTAAGGAGCGTGAGATTCTGGTTACTTATTGAATTTGTCATTTACTGTCATTTACGTCACGGTTAAAAATGTTTTGTTATGCTCATCTGCAAGCAACAACGAGTTCATCATCAGTACGTCCGCCTCAATAGGCACGCAGCCTAAGCCTTGCGTAGGAATATCCGCCGCCGTATTGACCACTTGGTTAAAGAGCAGCGCCATGCGGTTAATCTCGGCTTGCTCAGCAGACTGCAGCACTTGCCCTGGTTGGAATGCAAACATCGCATCCGCAGCAGTGCCCACCGTGCCATCGCTACGCGTAAACACCGCCTCGCCCATGATGGTGACATCCGTTTCATCCCGCATTTGAGCGTTCGAGTGAAGATTGATGCTGACGATACCCAATTGCGTGAGCGTTTTGAACTCGCCAGCATCGGTGATGCCATTGCCATTGGCATCCTGCCAAACGGCAAACTCGGCAAAGACTTTATCGCCAGCATCCAATAAACCGTTTTGGTTGGTATCCAGCGCCTGCAAGCCCTCTAAATCGGTTTGCGCACCTTCTTTCAGTTTATGAAACCCAATCTCCGACGCATCCGTGATTCGCTGGTTCTGGTCTTTGTCCCACACCAACACACCATCCTCGTTACTCGCCCATGCCAGCTTATCGGTGATGCCATCGTTATTCACATCCATCGCCACGTTAGAGTTTTGGATCGAAGTGAAATGAATCCCATCACCATTCAAATCCATCACCACAGGCGGGTAGTAATTGCCCGTGTGTGCGTAGCTGATGCTGTAGTTTTGAGCTGAGTAATCAATATTGAAGTACATCGTATTGGACAGTCCACGATCATCCGTCAACGTCCAAGCTGTGCTAGCCGCATTGAAATAGGTATAACTACCCCACTCTCCATTTCCATCCAAAAAGTAAGGGTACAAAGAGAGATATCCCGAGCCGCCGCTCAGCGACAAAATAGCACCGCCTGCAGCCGCAACATTCCAGCCGTAGCCTC
>JANXRP010000141.1 GCA_025352965.1 Comamonadaceae bacterium | reverse complement strand
GCTTTGACAACATCGCTGAGTCCCGCATCGCCATAACCTGTCGTATCAGCAAAGATGGCGACTTTGCGCCAGCCCCGTTGGAGAATGTCTTGAATGACAAATGGCGCTTGGATAGCGTCGCGCGCCGAAGTTCGGAAAATGTAGCTTTGAGCCGCTGGAAACTTTGCTGTAATTGGTGTACCCGTTGCACAAGGCACGATAAGTGGAATTTTTGCAGTTTGGAAGACGGGCAAGGCATTCATTGCTACACCCGTATTGCAAAAACCAATTGTGGTGAGCACCCCCTCAGCTGCCAATTCCTCTGCACCTTTGAGTCCCGTACTTGGGTCACCCTGGTCGTCCTTGATAACCAGCGCAAAGGGGCGACCCAAATAACCTCCACCAGCGTTGATTTCGTCTACCGCTAGCTTGATGCCTTGAAGCATAGGAATGCCAAAATCGGAAGATGCTCCAGTAAACGGACCAATCACGCCAATTTTGATACTTGGTGTCGTTATTGTTTGGGCGATGGCATAGGTCGTCAGTGCGCCCAGGATCAAAGTACTTAAGAATTTGAGTGTTTGAATCAGCATGAGTGTCCCCTTGAGCTTATTGCATGCAAGTATGCAAGCCGTCCCCAATAATGGTATTGGTGTGTTCTTTATCCCGCATATGCGTCACTACATACTGGTTTTCCCTTTGTGCGAATACTGCAAAATCAAAGGATGAAATATGCGAACAAAGCTCTCAGTCATTTGCGCCTCATGCTTGTGCTGGTCGCGGTCATGCCGCTTGTTTTTGTTTTGGCGGCTGTGGTCTTTGTGGCACGGCAGCAGTTTGACCAGTTAGCGCAAACTCAAAGTGCGCTGGTACAGCCTATTTTTTTGCAGGCGCGCAAAGATGAGATACAGCGCTATGTCAAATTGGGGCGACGCGCTATCGCTCAGATCGATGCAAATACATCTGATTTAGAGCCAGCCAAGCGCGAGGCTTTAGGCGTGCTACGGCGCATGGATTTAGGAGATGACAATTACTTTTTTGTCTATGACTTGCAGGGTAATAACCTCATGCATCCAAGGCTGCCTAATTTAGAAGGTAAAAACCATTGGGAGATGCGTGACAGTAGCGGTAGTCCCATCATTCAGCGTCTAACCAAGCAAGCCTTAGCAGGCGGTGGCTTTGTTGATTACATGTGGCATAGACCTTCTACTGCTAAGGAGGAGCGCAAGCTCGGCTATGTCGAAGTCGTACCTGAGTTTGGTTGGATGATAGGCACTGGTTTGTATTTGGATCACTTACAAGAAACGCAAGCGCTCGTGGTTCAATCGACAGCGCTTGCCATGGAAAAAACTCGTGACCAAGTTCTCTTGATTGCATCGGCGGCCTTGTTGCTTGTGACGGCGGGCGGGTTGCTCTTGAACCTGCACGAGCAGCGCAGTGCGGATAAAAAACTTCGCGTGATGGCGCACCGTGTGGTGAGCTCTCAAGAGGACGAGCGAACCCGTGTGTCGCGTGAGCTGCACGATGGGATTAGCCAGATGCTGGCATCCACCAAGTTTTCTTTAGAGACGGCGTTGATTCAGATTGATCAAAGCCAACCCAAAGTCATCGCGCCGCTCAAAAGCTGTATGACTCTTCTACAAAGGCTGATGAAAGATGTCAGCCGCATTTCGCATAATTTACGCCCCTCCATGCTGGATGATTTGGACTTGGCCAACGCTGTCACGCAGATGGCGCGAGAGTTCTCCGAGCGCGCGGGTGTTGCTGCAGATGTCAAAATTTCTGAATTACCTTCCATTTCTAGCAGCGTGGCGACCGCTATTTTTCGTGTCACGCAAGAGGCGCTCTCGAATATTGAAAAACATGCGGGCGCGCATCAAGTGCACGTGCAGTTGACGCACAAAGCGTCACATTTAGAGCTCATGATTCGTGACGACGGCAAAGGCTTTGATCTGCACGATACGTTGCACCCTGTCCGCTCAGGACTAGGTTTAATCAATATGAGAGAGCGCGTGGAGATGCAGGGTGGGCGCTGCGTGCTGGAGTCTTCGCCTAGCGGTACGTGCTGGTTCGCGGAAATTCCATTAATCGATATCACGGAGAACTTACCTCATGGCGCTTAGTCCCATTCGCGTATTGATAGTGGACGACCATCCCGTGCTGCGGGATAGCTTGGTCAACCTGCTTATGGCTTGTAGCCCCAGAATTCAAGTGGTGGCGCAAGCAGGGAATGTGCAAGACGCACTCGCTTTGGCTGAGCAGCACTTACCCGATATTGTCCTCACTGATTTGCAAATGAAGCCACAAAGTGGCATTGATTTAATCAAATTGCTCAACCCGCATCAGCCCGCTATTCGGTATGTCGTTTTTACGGCTTTAACGGATACGGAGTCGCTGTTACAGGCCTTCGATGCCGGTGCACAAGGCTTCTTAACCAAGGACTCCGATGCGCAAGAACTCGTCAAAGTGATTGAGACGGTCACGGCAGGAGTCGCTTACTATCCCGCCGAATTGCAACTCGCCATTAGCAATCGGCAAAAGAAACCCGTTATGACGCCGCGTGAACGTGAAGTTTTGACTTTGGTTGCCAAAGGCTTGACTAGCAAAGAGATTGCAAGAATTCTCGTGATTGATCCCAGAACGGTGGATGTGCACAGAGCCAATATCAGGCAGCGCTTTGGCTTAGAGAGCAGTGCCGCGCTGCTGCGGTTTGCTATTGAGTCAACAGCCCCTTAAAGGCGGCTCGAATTACAATGGGCGGTTGTCCTTGTAGCGACCATGCTCTTGAAATGCGCGTCATTAACCCTACTTCGGTAGGGTTATCAATTTTTAAATCCTGTATTCGTTATGTCTGAACCCAAAAATCCCGAAGAT
>JANXRP010000140.1 GCA_025352965.1 Comamonadaceae bacterium | reverse complement strand
GCCGCAGGCCAAAACCTTGCCGCCATTGGTCACCGCCGTCCACATCGCCTCAATCGCCAACGAGATGGGAGGTGACAGTGCTTCAGCAGCTTGATACTTCAAGTCGGCGCTGGCAATAAAGTGTTGATGAATACGCTGTTCGAACATGGTGAGATGATAGCGAATGAATAAGAAACTCTGTATGCCACTACTAAAAACTGGGAGCTTCAAACGCACCCTGAATCCAAGTTAATTGCGGTTCGCTATCCAATCCGCCCTCGACGCTCACCACATCAAAACGGCACGGTGGCGTTTTGGGCAGGCGCAAGAGGTAGTACCGCGCAGCAAAAATGATGCGTCTCTGCTTAGCCGCGCTCACACTGGCAGCCGCACCGCCATGCGAGTTGCTGGCACGCTGGCGCACCTCGACAAACACCAACGTGCGTTCAGCGTCATTCGACTGCATAATCAAATCGACCTCGCCGCCGCCGCGCCCTGGTGTTTTATAGTTACGTGCCACGAGCACGAGTCCCGCTGCTTGCAAATGCGCCAGCGCCAAATTTTCAGCTATTGATCCACGTTCCGTTTTATTCATGTCCGTCATCTCATCAGCATACACCGAAGCCCAAAGTACGATGAACTCGGCCGCCAAGCTTGTCGCGGGCGGGCAAACTTACCCACAAAGCACGCTCTATGTTGTCGCCACGCCCATTGGTAATTTGGCGGACATTAGCCTCAGAGCCCTTTACCTGCTTGGCCTAGCGGACACCATCGCCTGCGAAGACACGCGCCATACGGGTCAGCTACTCCACGCTTATGGCTTGCATAAACCGCTCTTGGCACTGCACGAGCACAACGAGAGCGAAGCCGCGCAAAGCGTCATCGCCAAGCTGCAAGCGGGCGAACGCGTCGCCTATGTCAGTGATGCAGGTACGCCCGCCGTCAGCGACCCCGGCAGTCGCTTGGTGGCTGCGGTAGCAGCGGCAGGCTTTCGCACCCTGCCGCTGCCAGGCGCTAGCAGCGTCACAGCCGTGCTATCGGTAGCGGGATGCGTGGCGCTTGACACCTCACGCGGCAGCCAAGTCGCGGGTTTTGTGTTTGCGGGCTTTTTACCAACCAAGGGCGCAGAACGCCAAGACGCACTCAAACAACTAGCCGCCGAGCAAAGAGCCGTCGTGATTTTGGAAGCCCCACACCGCATTGACGTGCTCTTTGCTGATTTAGCCAAGCTTGGCGAGCGTCGCGTGACCGTGGGACGTGAACTGACCAAGCAGTTTGAAAGCGTAGTCTCCATGCCAGCATCCGATTTGCCCGCGTGGCTTGCTTTGAGTGCAGACAATGCACGCGGCGAGTTTGCGCTCGTTATTCACCCGCAAGCCACGCTGGATAAGGCTTCCAGCAGTGCTGGTGATGCTGTTGTCACAACCAGCGCTACCGCCTTGCTTGCCCGCTTACTGCAAGATTTGCCACTTAAAACCGCGGTGCAAATCGCTGTGGATGTGAGCGGCTTGCCCAAAAACGCCTTATATGATCAAGCTCTGAAATTAAAGAATGCCGACTGAAAGACTCCCCATGATCCAGCACATCGAATTTAGCCTGCGCGAAGCCCAAACTGGTCTTACCAACTTGCTCGCCAATCCAGCCACGCTGGCCGATATTGAACGCGCCGCGCAAACGCTCATTACCGTCTTCGAGCAAAAAGGGCATGTGTACTCGTGCGGCAATGGCGGCTCGATGTGCGACGCGATGCACTTTGCCGAAGAGCTAACGGGGCGCTATCGCAAAGACCGCGCGGCACTGGGTGCGGCGGCCATGAGTGACGCCAGCCACATGAGTTGTGTCGGTAACGACTACGGCTACGAACACGTGTTTTCGCGCTACATCGAGGCGCACGGCAGAAGCGGCGATGCGCTCTTGGCGCTCACCACCAGCGGCACGAGCAAAAATGTCATTCGCGCTGCACGAGCTGCCAAAGAGCTCGGCGTTCGCGTCATCATCTTATCGGGCAAGCGCAATCCAGAACTAGAGGCGCTATCGGATGTTTACATTTGTACGCCTGCTGGACACTTCGCCGACCGCGTGCAAGAGTTACACATCAAGGTGCTGCATATTTTGATTGAACTGGTTGAGCGGAAGTTTTTTCCTAGCAATTACGCAGAATAACGAAAATTTAACCGCAAATGGCAAAAAGAGTCATTTTGCGCCATAAAGCGTCATTTTGCGTTATAGTATGGGCTCTGGCAATTTTTCAGATCTTTATGGAGTTGATTTATGTTTGAAGCCTTGGCTAACCCACCACGCATTCCAGCGCCTGCAAGTCCTAGTTACCAATCGGTCAAATTGCCAGCGTCTCTGGTTGCAGCCGCTAAAGAGCAAGCGCAAACA
>JANXRP010000095.1 GCA_025352965.1 Comamonadaceae bacterium | reverse complement strand
CGTCTAAGGCTGCAACGGGCGACAAAAAATCACGTGCGTTTGCAAGACCATTCGAGCCAATCGGTCCTAGCTCGGGTAATCGGAAATGTGCACCATAGTTTTCGCAAATGTAACCTCTGCATTCATTCTTGCCATCTACCTTAAACGCCATGCCGCGCGGAATGACAGCAATCTCGCAAGGACGCACATCCATGATGCCAAGTTCCGTCGTGATGCGAAGCTCGCCCTGCTCGGGCACGATCAACATTTCACCATCGCTATTTACCAGCGCTCGGTTCTTTTTGTCTTGACTCATATTTTGGTTGAAGGCATACACATGGATCGCAATACCACTTTGCATCAACGCGCTGCCATTCATCGCAACTGTGCGGATGCCATCAACAAAATCCGTGGGCGCGCTCGCGAGTTCAAATGGCTGCCAACGCAGTGGATTCGGGGCTTGCACGGGACAGCTTCCAGTGTCAGGCGTGAGCCAAAACTTGTGTCTATAAGACGTGTACTCACCCATCACCGCCGAAGGCTGACGACGATAGACCCACGTGCGGCGATTGACATGGCGCGGCGCGGTAAACGCCGTGCCAGAAATGAGTTCCGCGTAAAGCCCATGCGGGGCGCGCTGCGGACTGTTGCAGCCAACGGGCAAGGCGCCAGCTATGGCTTCGCTGGCAAACTCGTTGCCAAAGCCAGATTGATAGTTCATTTCACACCTTTCGTTGCTATACAAGCCGCCGCTAGCACTTCGTTTAACACCTCAGCCCTGCCCACGTAATCGGCCAAGAGCAAGACCAAGCGTGCGTTAAGCGCATGACTTTCATCCAAACTTAAACCTTGGTGCGCATCCAGCAGCGCTTCGTAAAAATCATCTGGCGAATCAATCATAGAAATTTCCCAGTTAAGCCTCCGCAGGCCTTATCCCATGCGGCTTGCACAAGTGCCGCCGTTGGATGTATCCACCTTGCCGCGACGTGTCCATCGGGACGAACTAAATACGTGACGCCATTTTTTTCAATCGTGCCGACCTCAAGGTTTGTTTGACCATGCATCACACTCCCCACAGCAAGTGCGCTGGGGGGGAACACCTCGCCCTTATCGTTATCTACGTCTGGTGTATGCAGCGGACTCGTCCTCAAATCAGTCGCTGTCGATAAGCGCCCACTGTTCACCAAGGCACGCGCAAACGGATGCTGCCTTGCAAGATCGAGCACAGCGCGTCTAAAGACATGGCTGATTTCGCTTTTGGGCGTGATGAAGTCAGTAGAGCGCGTCGATTGTTTGATGTTGTCGTCGGCTGCGTATTCACGCTCGGTGCCATAGCTCTCTAAAAGACCGTTCGAACTGAGCTTGCCTGTGTTCTTCAAAATCAGCGCCAATTTCCAAGCCAAATTCTCCGCATCTTGCACACCCGAGTTAGCGCCACGTGCCCCAAATGGCGAGACACCATGCGCGGCATCACCTGCAAAAATCACCCGATCGTGCACAAACTTGTCCATGCGTGTGCAAGCAAAGGTGTAGACACTTGCCCAGACGAGCTCAAAGTCGGTTTTCATCCCGGCCTTGTCCAGCAAGGCCTGCACGCGAGGTTTAATGTTTTCTGGTTTTTTTTCTTCTTCAGGATCCGCATCCCATCCCAGCTGAAAATCTATCCGCCATACGTTATCGGGTTGCCTATGCAACAGCACACTTTGATTGGGGTGAAACGGCGGATCAAACCAAAACCAGCGCTCAGTTGGGAAGTCTGCCGTCATGCGCACATCGGCAATTAAAAACCGATCTTGGAAGGTACGCCCTTGGCTTTCCAGCCCCATGCTTCGTTTGATAGTGCTTTTTGATCCATCGCAAGCGACCACATACTCAGCGTTAATTTCATAATCATCACTAGCGGAAGTCACAGCCAATGTGGCCTGCGAGCCATCTTGCGTGATCGATTTGACGGTATGTCCTAGTCGAATCTCGATGAGAGGCAACTCTTTGGCTCTATCCATCAAATACTCTTCGGCGTAGTACTGCTGCAAGTTGATAAACGCTGGGCGCTCACCTGTAGGCGTTTCATCTTTTTGCGCGGCTTGCAAATTAAACGAGTACACCTCGTCGTCCTGCAAAAACACGCGCCCCACATTCCACGGCACGCCTTTGTCCACCATGCGTTGC
>JANXRP010000087.1 GCA_025352965.1 Comamonadaceae bacterium | reverse complement strand
ATGCCACTGGCACTCAGACCTCGACTCACATTGCCTGTGCGGTGCGCGGCAAACGTGCCCACAGCATCCATATCCAATCCTGTGCCGCCAACATTGAGTGTGGCGTGCAAAAACGGCTTGCCTGCCTGGCTGGCCAGCGTTTTAAGACGACGCGGTAAGCCGTGCGCTTCTTGTCTTGGGATGATGGGATACCACACGGCGTAGCAGCCCGTGGCGAAGCGTTTGAGCGCATCTTGAATCGCCAGCTCGACTTTTTGGTAATCGCTTTTGATTTCGTAACTCGGATCGATTAGCACCAGTGCACGACGCGAACCCGTACTCGACTTAGGCGGTGGGATCATTGCCTTGAGTCCATCAAAGCCATCTTCACGCTTCACCGCGACTTGACGATTGACACGCAGCTGCTCTACGTTGCCCTCTAAGAATCGGTGATCGCTTGGATGTAGTTCAAACAGACGCAGGCGGTCGTCGTAGCGCAGCAGCTTTTGCGTAATAAATGGTGAGCCAGGATAGACCTTGGTATCTTGGGAGAGCGTGTTTCCCGAGTTGAACTGCGCAATCAAAGCGCGATAGGCGTTGGTGGTCTCGTTCTCGGTTTTTTGCTTGAGCAAACGCAAGATGCCCTCGTCCGCTTCGCCCGACTGGTTGGCATAGTCACCGTCCAATCGGTACAGACCCGCACCTGCATGAGTGTCGATCACCGTCAGGGGAGTGTCTTTTTGCGTGAGATGTTGAAGAAGCGCAATCAGGGTGATGTGCTTGAGAACGTCGGCATGATTGCCAGCGTGAAATCCGTGTCGGTATGAAAACATGGGTGCAGTATATAATGCTCAGTTCCCTAGCGCTTAAGTTTGCCGCGAGGGAAGCTGCTGGAAACAGCGGTCATCCCACCTAAGAGGTTCCCGTTAGAGGAACACCGACCGTGGAAAAGCAAGCTCTTATCACTCAACTTTTTCATTTGAAAGAAATGCTATGTCAACTATCAGCGCAAAACCAGCTGATGTGAAGCATGAGTGGTTTGTGATTGACGCCACCAATTTGGTGCTCGGACGGGTTGCCAGCGAAGCTGCCCTCCGTCTACGCGGAAAACACAAAGCCATTTATACGCCTCACGTCGATACAGGCGACTTTATTGTCGTTATCAACGCAGCTCACCTTCGTGTCACAGGCACGAAAGATCTGAACAAAATGTACTACCGTCACTCGGGTTTCCCAGGTGGTATCTACGCAACCAATTTCCGCGACATGCAAAACAAGCACCCTGGTCGTGCTCTAGAAAAAGCAGTTAAGGGCATGTTGCCAAAAGGCCCGCTGGGCTACGCCATGATTAAAAAGCTGAAGGTCTACGGTGGTGCTGAGCATCCACATAGCGCCCAACAGCCAAAACCCCTTGATCTTTCAGGAGCACACAAATGATTGGTGATTGGAACAACGGCACTGGCCGTCGCAAATCCAGCGTTGCACGTGTTTTCCTCAAAAAAGGCACTGGCAAAATTACGGTTAACAACAAAGACGTGCAAGAGTATTTTGGTCGCGAAACATCGATCATGATCGTCAAGCAGCCTTTGGTTTTGACTAATCATGTTGAAACTTTCGACATCATGGTCAACGTCCATGGCGGCGGCGAGTCTGGCCAAGCAGGTGCTACACGCCACGGCGTGACACGTGCGCTGCTCGACTATGACGCAGCCCTGAAACCCATGCTGTCCGCAGCTGGTTTTGTGACGCGTGATGCACGCGAAGTTGAACGTAAGAAAGTTGGTCTTCGCGGTGCTCGTCGCCGTAAGCAGTTCTCTAAGCGTTAATTTTTGTTGCACCGTGCGGTGCTTCAAAAGCCAAAAAACCGTCACAAATCTCAAGTTTGTGGCGGTTTTTTGTTTATAGTCAGCCACCCTAACCTTTAATCTATCTCGAATGCGCTTTCGACTTCTCAAACGCCGCCTCACTATTAGTGCGCCCAGCATGGCAATCAGGTCCAGCATGCCTTGGCCACTCAAATGGGTGCTGGCTGCACTGGTGCTTGGCTTTTGCGCTGCGATTGCGCTATGGGCGTTTGAATTTGGTAAAGACCTGGCAGGTATTGATCAAGGTGAAAAGGAACAATTAGTCGCCGTAAAAATTGAAGCCGCCAAATTGCGTGAAGAGCGCGATAAGGCTCAATCCATCGCCAATGTGTCGGGCATTTCGATGGCGACCGAACGTGCAACACAAGAAAAACTAATGCAAAAGGTCAAGCAACTGGAATCCGAGAATCAAACGCTGCGCGACGATCTTGGATTTTTTGAACGCTTAATCCCAGCGACCACCACTGAAGCTTTAGCGATACGCGGCTTGCACGCCGAGGTGCTGCCCACCCATCAACTCAAATGGCAGGTACTGGTTGTGCAATCGGCGAAAAATCCCAATGAATTTAAAGGTAAATTAGACGTAACCATCAGCGGTACGCTAGGCGGCAAGCCGTGGATGGCGAATCTACCAAATGGTGCGATGGTTATTGAAGTGAAGCAATATCGCAGGTTGGATGGTCTCATTGAGCTACCCGCGCAAGTACAAATAAAGTCAGTCGTTGTCAAAGTCATGGACAATAGCGTGAGCAGCGCAATTCGCGCCACGCAGACACTCAAACTCTAAAGACACCTAGTTCTACATTTTTATGTTCGGTCAACAAAAACAACCGCCTATCAAAAGCCTGATTGCCAGTGGCACGGTCATCACTGGTGACATCGCTTTTGCAGATGGCTTGCGCGTCGATGGTCACATCATGGGTAATCTGACCGCATCTAAAGAAACGCCCAGCCTTTTAGTCATTAGCGAAACAGCGGTCATCATGGGCGAGATTCGTGCTGATCACGTCATCATCAATGGCGCTGTACAAGGCCCGATTGAGGCGGCGCAGTTGCTCGAGCTACAACCTAAAGCCAAAATTGAGGGGGACGTGTCATACAAAGCCCTTGAAATGCACCAAGGTGCCGTCATCTCTGGACAACTAAGACCACTTGCCATGCAAGGAGATGACAAGCCGATTTTGATATTGCCCGCTAGCGGCGCATAATCTACTTGAGCTCACTATTTGAAAGCACCATCATGACCGCAACTCTAGACAAAACACAAGAAGTCAGCACCGTTGAAACAACAGAACTGGTGCCTGAAGCCATGCCAGAGGCGATTGTCTTTACCGACAGCGCTGCCGCCAAAGTGGCGGATTTGATTGCCGAAGAAGGAAATCCTGACCTCAAGCTGCGCGTATTTGTGCAAGGCGGTGGCTGCTCGGGCTTCCAATACGGATTCACGTTTGACGAAGTCACCAACGACGACGACACCACCATGACCAAGCACGGCGTGTCACTCTTGATTGACGCGATGAGTTATCAGTATTTGGTGGGCGCAGAAATTGACTATAAAGAAGATCTGCAAGGTGCGCAGTTTGTGATTAAAAATCCGAATGCGACATCGACTTGCGGCTGCGGATCGAGCTTTTCGACCTAAGCTGCGGTTTAAGCGGGATAGACCGCACCAAGCACACGGGAGCCACGCGCTCCCGTTATTTTTTCTAAAGCCAGCGGCGTGCGCACTGCGCATTGCTTGGCGAGCCACGCAAACGCGGCGGCTTCCACCTGCATCACTGGGATTCCGAGCGCGTCTGTCGTTTGAATCTGTACTTGCGGCATGGATTCTCGCAAACGGTGCATCAAAAATGTATTCAAAGCACCTCCACCACACACATAAAGCGCTTGAAATCCTTGTCCATATTGAGCCAGTGCCCGTGCAATCGATTGAGCAGTCAACTCGGCTAGCGTCGTTTGTACATCTACAGCATTCGCATTTGGAAAATTTGCAAGCAGCTGTTGCAACCAAGCCATATGAAATAAATCCCGCCCTGTACTCTTTGGAATTGGTTTTTCAAAATAGGCATCTCGCAAAGCCATATCTAATAAGGCTTGCAAAGCGTTGCCGCTGGCAGACCAAGCACCATGTGCATCGTAAGGCAACCCTTGATGCAAACTAATCCACGCATCCATCAAGACATTGCCAGGACCTGTATCAAAGCCCTGCACACTGCCATCTTTGTTTAGCAAACTCAGATTCGCAATGCCACCGATATTAAGCACCGCGATGTTTTGCCCAGCTTGCCCAAACACCGCTTTGTGAAATACTGGCACCAGCGGTGCGCCCTGCCCGCCCGCGGCCACATCACGACTTCTAAAGTCAGCCACAACGTCAATGCCAGTGCGCTCGGCCAGCAACGCAGGATTGTTCAATTGAGTCGTGTAACCACCACCGTCGCTTACGTTGCCACTTGGGCAATGCCGCACCGTTTGCCCGTGCGCACCAATGGCACGAATATCCTCGCTCTCTAGTTCTGCCGTGTAGAGCAATCCAGCCACCACTTGCGCATAGAGCAGCACCAATTGATTCGCCGCCAAACTGGCACGGTGTAGCTCGTTTTCGCCAGACGTATTGAGTGCCAGCATCTCGGTCTTCAAGCTAGCTGAAAACGGCAAGCTATGGTGTGCGATAACTTTGCAAGCATCACCCGCCAAATCCACCACTACACCATCCACACCGTCCATCGACGTGCCCGACATCAGGCCGATGTAGTAATCATGTTTATGCATTCGTTTGTCCGTGTGCGCTGTGCTCATAAAATCAATTGTATGAACTCTTTGAAAAATGATATCTCTCCATCTGTCCAAGCCGCCCTCGCCGTCACGCTTCGTGGCGCGAGCGAACTCCTCCCGCAGCCTGATTGGATAAAAAAATTACAAAAATCTGAAAAAACCGGAGTGCCACTTCGTATCAAACTGGGGCTTGACCCCACAGCGCCTGACCTACACCTTGGACACACTGTGGTGCTGAACAAAATGCGCCAGTTGCAAGATATTGGGCATACGGTCATCTTCTTGATTGGCGATTTCACCAGCACCATTGGCGATCCGTCAGGGCGCAACAGCACACGCCCCCCGCTGACGCGTGAGCAGATCGAAGCCAACGCCACGACCTACTTCAATCAAGCCACGCTGGTGCTGGATAAAACCAAAACCGAAGTCCGCTACAACAGCGAGTGGAGCGATGCGCTCGGCGCACGCGGCATGATTACGCTTGCCGCCAAATACACCGTGGCACGCATGATGGAGCGCGACGATTTTGATAAGCGCTACAAAGCCGAGCAATCAATCAGCGTGCATGAGTTTTTGTATCCACTCATGCAAGGCTATGACAGCGTGGCGCTCAAATCTGACCTAGAACTGGGCGGCACAGACCAAAAATTCAACCTACTCATGGGACGTCACTTGCAAGTGGAATACGGCCAAGAGCCGCAGTGCATTCTGACTATGCCGCTTTTGGAAGGTTTGGACGGCGTGGACAAAATGTCCAAAAGCAAGAACAACTACATCGGCATTACCGAAGAGCCCAACACCATGTTCGCCAAAGTCATGTCGATTAGCGATGTGCTGATGTGGAAGTGGTACACCTTGTTGTCATTCAAATCTGAAGCCGATATTGCGGCTCT
>JANXRP010000077.1 GCA_025352965.1 Comamonadaceae bacterium | reverse complement strand
TGCTCGCAGCCGCCGTACCATTCGATGCGGTGCGGCGTACCATCGCGTGCAAGCTTGTCTTCCACCAATTTGATCTCGACTGGAGATGCCCATTTGTCAATCTCGGCACACGCAACATAGGTCTCGCATTTGATAGGTGTTGCCATCAAGTGCGGAGAATCAGGCTTATCGGTCACCATGCGGGCAGGGTAAATGGCGGCAATAGATTTGAAGCGCTCAGGATACGTGGCAGCGGCTGCAAATACAAACGGGCCGCTCATGCAATATCCAACGCCTGACACTCGCGCGCTATCGGCCTCTGGCTGCGCATCTAAAAACTTCAGCATGGCGCTTGTGTCTTCAGTGATGAGGCTGTTTGTGATTGAATCCATGTGCCCAAACATTTCAGCCATTGCAGGCTCGGTGCGTTCTTTCAGCATGTAGTCGCGTGACGTGCGGTAGTACAAATTGGGCAGCACCACGTAGTAGCCCACCGCTGCTATGCGCCGCGCCATATCGCGTAGCTCTTCGCGGTAGCCAGGGGCGTCCATATAAAACAGCACCACAGGGTGCGGACCACCCTCGTCGGGATAGACGACAAAGCTGTTCATCGCGCCGTGAGCTGTGGGAATGTCTAGGTGTTTTTCGATCATGAGATGTCCTCGTACTTAAAGTTTAGTTGATGCATTTATTATCGAGTGCATGGATACATCAAATCGCCCCTTTCATCACCATCCTGACACGCATCAATTCACCCTCGACTGGAATGGGCACACCGCCTTTGTTGATTACGACATCCGCAACAACGTCTGGTATCTCCTGCATGCTGAAGTGCCCCCAGCCCTGCGTGGGCAAGGCGTGGGGCAGGTTCTAGTTGAAAAAACCTATGCGTATTTGCGGGAGCATGGCATTGCATCTGTGCCCGTTTGTTCGTACATCCAAGCGTTGGCGCGGCGCCATCCAGAGCTTATTTCTAGCTAAGCTTTGTGATTGGCTTCCGTAAGTGTCTCAACCAAAGCACGGAGTCCCGCTGTGTAGGATCGCCAGCCTAGACCTTGAATAGTCGCCTTCACGGCAGGCGAGATGATGGAGTGGGTACGCCAAGCTTCGCGCGCTGCGATGTTGCTCATATGAATTTCAAGCATGGGAAACGGCATGGCTTTGATGGCATCATGCAGCGGCACGCCATGCTGGGTAAGGCCTGCAGGGTTGAGCAAAGCACCTTGCACGGTATCAATGTTTTCATGCAGCTTGTCAATTAAGTCGCCTTCGTGGTTGGATTGAAAAATTTCCAAACTGACCGAAAGTTCTTTAGCAAGTGCCTCTAGTTTTGCGTTGATCTCAGCCAGCGTTGTCGTTCCGTAAATATGCGGTTCGCGGCGACCAAAGAGGTTGAGGTTGGGGCCATGGAGTACAAGTATTTTCATAATTTATTTCTGAATGCGTGCCAGTTCAGCGGTGTATAGCTTCACGATGGCGGGGTCATACGTGCTCATAAATCGGTCGGTGACGGGCTTGGCAATTTGGCGCATGCGGCCTTGCTCTGTGGCAGTCAGTTCGTTGTATTGCATACCTTTGGTTTGTAGTTCGCTCACCGCTTTTTGAGCGGCTGAGCGGCTCACCTGACGCTGATAAGCACGTGTTTCATTGGCGGCATCATTCATGATCTTCTTCTCAGTCTGCGACAGCTTGTCCCAAAAACGCTTGCTAACCAGCACAATGTTCGCTGCATAGACATGATTGGTCGCGCTGACGTATTTTTGAACTTCGTAAAACTTGTTGGACTGGATAACGGCAAAAGGATTTTCTTGACCATCCACAGCCTTCGATTCCAAGGCGTTGTAAAGCTCACTGAATGGCATTGGCAGTGGATTGGCCTTGAATGCCTTGAAGGTGTCTAAGAATACAGGGTTGGGGATGACTCGAATCTTCAGACCTTCAAGGTCTTCAGGTTTGGTGATGGGGCGTTTACTGTTCGTGACATTGCGAAAGCCAAGATCCCAATAACCCAGTGCAACCAGACCTTTTGCAGGCAAAGTCTCAATGAGCGCTTGACCGAGCGGGCCATCGAGAAGTGCATCGGCCTGCGCAAAATTAGCGACTGAAAAAGGGAAGTCAACCAAACCAAACTCTTTGACAATGCCCGCTAAGGAGGTGGTTGCGGGTGCGGACATTTCTTGTATGCCGCCTTGCAAGGCAGACTGCTGTTGCAGCTCGTTGCCGAGCGTTGACGATGGAAATTCTTGAACTTTCATCTTTCCACCACTTTTGGCCAAGACCAATTCGCCAAAGCGTTTCACGCCAAAGCTGACGGGATGGTCGGCATTATTGAGATGTCCGAA
>JANXRP010000076.1 GCA_025352965.1 Comamonadaceae bacterium | reverse complement strand
CAAAGCCACCTTCCCTGCGGGCACGCTAACGGGTGCGCCCAAGGTGCATGCGATGGAAGTGATTGACAGGCTGGAGCCCATCAAGCGCGGCATCTATGGTGGCGCTTGTGGCTACATCAGCTTTGCAGGCGATATGGATGTGGCAATCGCCATCCGCACGGGCATTGTCAAAGGCGGCATGCTTTACGTGCAAGCAGCAGCGGGCGTAGTGGCCGACTCTGTGCCTGAGCTGGAATGGGCAGAGACGGAGGCCAAGGCGCGAGCCTTACTTCGCGCCGCAGAGTTGGTTGAGGAGGGTTTTTAAATGACGAACTCCACTAAAAAGCTAAAGCTGTTAATGCTCGACAACTACGACAGCTTCACCTACAACCTCGTGCAATATTTTGGTGAGCTAGGTGCAGAAGTTATCACCGCCCGCAACGACGAAATCACGCTGACAGAAATGGACGCCATTGGCGCCGACCGACTCGTGATTTCGCCAGGCCCCTGCTCGCCAAGCGAGGCAGGCATTAGCGTGGCGGCCATTCAGCACTTTATGGGCAAGTTACCGATACTGGGCGTGTGTCTCGGCCATCAAGCCATTGGCGCGGCGCTGGGTGGCAACATCATCCGAGCACAAGTGCAAATGCACGGCAAGGTGAGCACCATCACCACGACTGAGCAAGGGGTATTCACAGGTTTGCCCAAGCAATTCGATGTGAACCGCTATCACTCACTCGCCATTGAGCGTGCGACTTGTCCGCCTGAGTTAGAAATCACGGCTTGGACAGACGATGGGGAAATCATGGGTGTTCGCCACAAAACCCTGCCGCACAAGGCACGGATGGAAGGCGTACAGTTCCACCCCGAAAGCATCTTGACCGAACATGGGCATGCGATGCTGAAGAATTTTTTGGATTGAAAGATCCAAAAAAATGAGTTCCCCAAAGTATTTTGTTGATGAAGCAGGAGACACCACACTCTTTGGTCGCTATGGGAAACCATTAACCCATACAGAGGGTGTCTCTAAGTTCTTTATGGTGGGGCGATTAGAGGTTGGGAATCTTGAGTCGCTGCAAACAGACCTCGATGCGTTACGCGCAGAATTATTAGCTGATCCATTGCTTCAGGCAATTCCGTCGATGCAAGAAAAAGCGGCAAAGACAGCGTTATTTTTTCACGCAAAGGATGACGTTCCAGAGGTGCGGCACGCTGTATTCAAGCTTCTACTGAAGCATGACTTGCGTTTATCCGTAGTGATAAAGGAAAAGGATTATCTGAGGAGGGTCGTGTCTAAACATCAAGCATCACAGCCATCCTATCGATATAACGCGAATGGGCACGATGTATATGACTGGTTAATAGGCAAGCTATTTTTACGCTCGGATTGGATGCTAGGTGCAACACCTCATATAACCTTTGCAGTGCGGGGTAAAAGAGCACGGACACAAGCTCTAGAAGAAGTTTTTGAGCAGACTGTTGCAGCAGCTTTTAAAGCAATGGGCTTCCCAACACAAAATCAAGCAAACCTGCAAAGTGCTTATCCTAGCCAAAGCGCTGGGCTACAAGCTTGTGACTATTTGCTTTGGGCGTTGCAACGGTTTTATGAACGCGGCGAAGAGCGTTACTTGCACGCCATGTGGCCTAAATTTGAGCATGTTTTAGACTTGGACTATCTAGGCGGCACGACGTTCAATGAAAAACACCTGCTGAGCTTAGAGAGCCGAGCAGGTGTTTGAAATAGTGATCGGAAGATATAGGATGAACTAAATCACCACACGACATGAAGCCGACATTTGTCTCCCGACTCTTTGATTGTAACTGGATTGAAAGATGACAACCACCATTCACCCCATCACCCCCACCGAAGCGCTGCAACGCGCCATCGAGCATCGCGAAATTTTTCACGACGAGATGCTGCACATCATGCGGCTCATCATGCGCGGCGAAATGTCGCCTGTGATGATGGCGGCGCTCATTACCGCACTGCGCGTCAAAAAGGAAACCATTGGCGAGATTACTGCTGCCGCGCAGGTGATGCGCGAGTTTTGCACGCCAGTCAAAGTTGCTGACAAAACCCATTTGGTGGACATTGTGGGCACGGGCGGCGATGGCTCGCACACCTTCAATATCTCGACCTGCGCCATGTTTGTTGCCGCAGCCGCTGGCGCTAGGGTTAGCAAGCACGGTAGCCGCAGCGTGAGTTCTAAATCAGGCAGCGCCGATGTGCTGGAGAGCTTGGGGGTGAACATCAATCTTGCGCCAGCCCTTATCAGTCAATCGATTGCAGATGTCGGTATTGGTTTTATGTTTGCACCCAATCACCACCCTGCCATGAAAAACGTCGCGCCTGTTCGCAAAGAGCTGGGCGTGCGAACCATGTTCAATATCCTCGGACCGCTTACCAATCCTGCTGGCGCACCCAACATTTTGATGGGGGTGTTTCATGCTGACTTGGTGGGTATTCAAATCCGCGCTTTGCAGCGTTTGGGTGCTGAGCACGCGCTGGTGGTGTATGGCAAAGACGGTATGGACGAAATCAGCTTAGGTGCAGCGACGCTGGTAGGCGAGCTAAAGGACGGCATCGTGCGCGAATATGAAATTCATCCTGAAGATTTCGGCATGGCCATGACCAGCAGCCGCGCTTTGCGTGTTGAAACACCTGAAGCATCAAAAGCGTTGGTATTGAATGTGCTGGCTGGCACTGGGTTAGAAGCCGCCACCAATATCGTGCTACTCAATGCAGGCGCGGCACTGTATGCGGCGAACGTGGTGAGTGACATTGGCGCAGGCATTGCACGCGCCCGCGAAGCCATTGCCAGTGGCGCGGCCAAGCGCAAGTTGGATGCGTTTGTGGCATTCACGCAAGCAGCAGGCAAGGCATGAAAGAAACTGTGAAAACCAAGCCCGCCAAGGTTCGCCACCGCACCATCGAGGGGCGAACCATTGCCTCGCATGGGTATGAGAGCGATCTTTGGCAAGATTTTTATCATCTGTGCCTCACGGCATCGTGGCCTAAATTTTTTGCGTCCGCTGCACTCGCCTTTGTTGCCCTTAACGTGATTTTTGCGCTGCTGTATCTTGTGGAGCCCAGCGGCATAGCCAATCTTGCGCCGCAAAATTTTTGGGGTGTCTTTTTCTTTAGCGTGGAAACGCTCGCCACCGTGGGGTATGGCGATATGCATCCCGTTGGCATGTACAGCCATACGATCGCCACGATTGAAATGTTTACAGGAACCGCCAGCGTGGCAGTGCTGACAGGACTGATCTTTGCAAGGTTTTCAAAACCCAAGTCGCGTATTTTGTTCTCTGATCGTCTCATCTTAAGCAGCTTCAACGGACAGCCGACCCTGATGCTGCGCGCCGCCAATGCACGGCAAAACCAAATAGCGAATGCCACAGCCAAGATGCACGTGCTGATGCAAGAGACCACCTTAGAGGGTAAAAGAATACGCCGCATTTACGATTTGGAACTCATACGCAACGATCAACCCATGTTCTTTTTAACGTGGACCATCATGCACGCCATCACACCCAGTAGTCCGCTCTACGGCTTAACGGCTGAAGACATGGCGGCGAAGGAATTGATTTTTCTGATTCGCATCGTCGGCTTTGACGAG
>JANXRP010000010.1 GCA_025352965.1 Comamonadaceae bacterium | reverse complement strand
GGCACTTTACCCGCTTCTTCCCATGCGTCGGCAAAGGGCAAGACGCGTTCGGCGATAAAGCGACGCAGGGTGTCGCGAAGCGCTTCGTGGTCGGATGTGAAGTAGGGTGTGCTTGCCGTGGATAGGGCGGTGTTCATGGGGTGTCCTCTATGTTTCAGTTCTAAGAATATGAGCTACATTTTGCGTGATAGTTATTGCATTAACTTTACGAGGGATGATGCCAGCATGCCCTGCAAATTAGAAAATCGAATCATCTGTACATAAATAGAGGGTTTTAAAGGGTATCTCCCTACATTGATTGGCACGTTAGCGGCATAAAAAAAGACGTTCTTATGTAAGATAACAGACAGGAGAGATAGAAACATGTCCGTAGCTTCAACCGCAACCCCCACCCACGTTCCATTCTTTCAATTGCCAGCGATTTTTGATTCAAAAATCAACGAGCAAAGACCTTCACCGCTGCTTCTTTTGCTAGAAGGACGTGCTGTATTTGAGTGGCTCGGTGCTGAGATCGCCATGCCCATGCTATCGCGCAGCTTGCCCAAGGGCGATGGTCATCCCGTACTAGTGTTGCCTGGCTTCATGGCGGGTGATTTTTCAACTTCTGTCTTGCGCCGCTTTTTAACGAAACAAGGCTACCAAGCTTATGGCTGGGGGCAAGGGCGTAACTTAGGCCCCAAAGAGGGTGTTTTTGCTACCCTGCGTGCGCAGTTGGATGGTTTGCACAAAGAGCACGGTCGCAAGGTCACGATCATTGGCTGGAGCTTGGGGGGCATTTTTGCCCGCGAAATAGCGCGTGAAATGCCTGACATGGTTCGCCAAGTCATCACCTTGGGAAGCCCCATTTATGGGGAACCACGTACCACCACGAACGTCTGGCGTACCTACAAGTTCGTCAGTGGGCGTCACAAGGTCGAGCCACGCGAGCGCGGTGATTGCCAGCCGCCTGTGCCGACCACGTCGATTTATACGCGTGTTGACGGTGTCGTGGGCTGGGGCTGTTGTGTCGAAAAAGCAGGCCCTATTGCTGACAATATTGAAATTAATTCGGCTAGCCATATGGGGCTTGGCGTTAATCCACTCGTGCTCTATGCCATTGGTGATCGCTTGGCGCTTGATGAAAAAAAATGGAGCCACTTCAACCCGAAGGGTCTGATGCGGACGCTATTTCCTTTTAAAGCCTCGGCACGATAAATTAGGTAAGCAAGGTAAAAATTATGAGTCTCAAACACCTCAGTAGCTTGGACGCTACTTTTCTGCACTTGGAGTCGGCTGAAATGCCGATGCATGTGGGTGCGCTGCACGTCATTGATCTGCCCGATGGTTATCTGGGCGACTTCTTTGAGGATGCTAAAGCATTTTTAACGGCACGGCTGCATCTTGCTGATGTCTTTACGCGCAAGCTGGGGCTGATGCCTTTTGACTTGGCTGATCCCGTCTGGTTGGAAGACGAGGATATTGATATTGACTATCACATCCGTAACATTAGCTTGCCCAAGCCTGGCAGCAATCGCCAGTTGCAGCAATATGTGGCGCGGTTGCACTCCAGCTTACTGGATCGCAGCCGACCACTGTGGGAAATTTTTATTATTGATGGATTAAAAAGCGGCCAAACTGCCGTCTATACCAAGGTGCACCATGCGGGTGTGGATGGTCAAGCAGGCGTTGCATTAGCCAAAGCCTTGTTTGATTTTCAAGCAGAGGGCAGGGTTATCAGACCTGCGCGCCCGCGCTCACGGCGTGGTGAATATCAACTGGGCATTGCCGAGTTGTTGAGTGCCTCTTTTGGTAATGCCGTTAAGCAAGCGACGAATATTGTGAAATCGGCACCCGCTTTGCTTAAGAGTGCGAAGTCTGTGCTGTTGCCACCTGTGGATGATGATGGGCGTCGTCGCTGGGCATTGCCCAAAGATATGCAGCTATTTGCGCCAAAGACTTCGCTGAATGTGGCGGTCACGAACCAGCGTAGTTTTGCGGCAAGAACGGTGCCGCTAGCTGAAGTCAAAATGATTAGTAAAACACTGGGTGTCTCTTTAAATGATGTGGTGATGGCTAGCGTAGCAGGGGCACTGCGTAACTACTTCAAAGCCAATGATGAGTTGCCGACTCGTTCGCTGTTAGCTGCTGTGCCTGTGAGCCTGCGCGCTGCCGACGACGCGACGGCGAACAATCAAGTCAGCATGATGCGTATGACGTTGGCGACCGATATTGCCGATCCGCTCAAGCGATTGCAAGCGATTCATGCTGCATCCAATATCAGCAAAGCTCAGATGGAAAAAGTCAAGGGCGTGATGCCAACGGATTTTCCTATGTTGGCAGCGCCCTGGTTGATATCGGGTCTAGCATCTTTGTTTGGACGGTCAAGGCTTGCCAATGTGCTACCGCCCATTGCCAATGTGGCTATTTCAAACGTACCAGGCGTGCAAGCGCAGCTTTATTTTGCAGGCGCAAAAGTGGTGAGCTATTACCCTGTCTCTATTCCAGGGCACAGCATGGCCTTGAACGTGACGGTACAAAGCTATAACGGCCGCTTAGATTACGGACTTATTTCATGTCGCAAAGCACTCCCCGATATTGGTGAGCTTGCTGATATGTTGCTCGCCGAGCACCGTTTATTGCTCGATTTGGCCTTGAAGCAGCAAGAAGTCGTAAAGGCAAAAGAGGCTGAAGCCGCGATGGAAGCTGCAAAACCAGTCACACCCGTTAAAGCAAAAGCTAAAACTGCCACTAAAACTGCACCCAAATCTAAGCCTAAAAAATAAAGGGAAAAATCATGAGCCAACCTAAACTGCTGCTTGATTACATCTACGAACACGAAACCAATCGCGCGAATGATATTTACCTGACTCAACCTATGGGCGGCGGTGAAGTTGTTGATTTCACTTGGGCACAGATGATGGATCAGTCGCGCCGCATGGCGACGTATTTGAAGGCGCAGGGTTTTGAATCAGGTTCGCGCATTGGCATCTTGTCGAAAAACATTGCGCATTTCATGATGGCTGAGTTGGCGATTTGGATGGCTGGGTACACCACGGTGGCGATCTTTCCTACCGAAGGCGCAGACACTGTGAACTACGTGCTTACGCACAGCGAAGCCAGTTTGCTGTTTGTTGGCAAGCTCGATAGCTTTGACCAACAGATGGCTGGCATTCCTGCTGGCCTGCCTTGTATTGCACTGCCTTTGTCGCCGAAAAACAGCTACCGCACTTGGGATGACATTACGACGAAAGCTGAAGCCATAGCGGGCAAGCCAGCGCGTGCAGGCGATGATGTGTGTTTCATCATGTACACCTCTGGTTCTACTGGCACGCCCAAGGGCGTGATGCATACTTTTGAAGGTGCTACCCGCGCCAGCGAAGGCATTGTGGACTTTCAGGACAAAGAGAATGGTGGGAGCTTTACTTACCGCGCCTTGTCGTATTTGCCGCTCGCACACATTTTTGAGCGCGCTTGGATCGAATGCGCAGGCTTTGTGATGGGCCGTGGTCGTATTTTCTTTGCAGAGGCGCTTGATACTTTCGTGCAAGATTTGCAGCGCGCGCGCCCCACTGTGTTTATCTCCGTGCCGCGTTTGTGGCTTAAATTCCAGCAAGGCGTATCCAACAAGATGCCCCCCAAGAAGCTAAAGAGCCTACTTCGTATTCCGATTCTGGGGAATATCGTGCGCAAGAAAGTCCTGACGCAACTGGGCTTGAACGAGGTGAAGTTGGCAGGCTGCGGTTCTGCACCGCTGCCGCCCGCGCTGCTCCAGTGGTATCGCGATCTAGGTTTGCACCTGTCAGAAGGTTACGGCATGACGGAAGACTTCGCCTACTCACACTCGACTAATAAAAAGCAACAGGCCTTGGGCTATGTGGGTGTGACCTACCCAGGTGTGCAGCGCCGATTGGAGCAAGATGGCGAGATTTTGATCAAGTCGCCTGGGACGATGAAAGGCTACTACAAGCAGCCCGATCTCGATGCAGAGGTGTTCACCGTTGATGGTTTTTTCCGTACTGGCGACTTGGGTGAAGCGCTACCCGATGGTCAGCTTAAGCTCACAGGCCGCAAGAAAGAGTTGTTTAAAACCGCTAAAGGTAAATACGTCGCGCCTGCGCCGATTGAGAACATCATCAACGAAAGCCCAATGGTGGAGCTATCTATGGTTTCTGGAGTCGGTCAGTCCTCAGCGTACGCTATCGTTGTGCCTGCTGAAGGTTTGCGCCCCAAGCTAGGTGATGCGGCGGTACGTGCAGAATTTGAAGCCGAGATGATCTCGGTGCTCAAGCGTGTCAACGACACGGTCGCTGACTACGAGCAACTGCGCATGATTGTGGTGGCTAAAGAGCCGTGGTCGATTGAAAATGGTCAGCTCACGCCGACACTCAAAATCAAACGCAACAAAATCGAATCGGCTGTAGAGCCGAACATTGAAAAATGGTACGCATCAAAAGGATCGGTTGTTTGGTCTTAGCATGCAGATACTGAGCAATGGTTTAAGTTTTGAGGTTGAGTCGCACGGCTCAAAAGCAGCACCTACCGTTTTATTGACGATGGGTTTAGGCATGCAGTTGACCGCGTGGCCGCTTGCACTGGTGGATGCTTTGCTGGATGCGGGCTACCGCGTCATTAAGTACGACAACCGTGATATTGGTTTGTCAAGTCACTTAGATCAACATGGTGTTCCCAATCTCATTTGGGCAAGTGTGAAAGCGCGCTTGGGCTTTGCAATTCCCTCGCCTTATCGACTAGGGGATATGGCGCAAGATGCCCTAGGCATTTTGGATGGCTTAGATATTGAGCGTGCACATGTGATTGGCGTGTCGATGGGCGGCATGATTTCTCAGCACATCGCTATTGCTGCACCATCTCGGGTGTTGTCATTGACCAGCATCATGAGTAGCAGTGGCGCACCTAGCTTACCCAGTGCAAGATCCGATGTTGCTAGGGCCATGTTGTCTGGACCTAAGAGCTCGCAATTAGAGGATGTTGTGGATCGGACGATGAAGCTATTTCAGATGATTGGCAGCCCCGCCTATCCACAAGATTTAGTAGAAATGCGCAAGCGTCTCATAGCCAGTACACAGCGCTCTTATCACCCGCAAGGAATGGCGCGTCAGCTGATGGCTATCGTGGCGGATAGCCGTCGGTACCAGCAGCTGGGGCAAATCAAAAGCCCGACCTTAGTGATTCATGGTGATGCCGACCCATTGGTTCCAATAGCTTGCGGCAGAGATACGGCTGCACGCATCAACAAAGCCCAATTTGTGGCAATTAAAGGTATGGGGCACGATTGGCCGCCTGGTGTGACTGAGCAGCTTTGCGCGCATATCTTGCCGCATTTAAAAAATGCGCATGCTTGAATTTAGACTGCGAGTTCTAAACAAAATGCCTGTAAACCATTACATTCGCTATCAGTGTCCAACAACATTCCGTAAGCAGGCACTTTTATCAAACTTTAGGAGTTAATCATGGTTACGAAAACAAAAATGGGTTCAAAAGTTACATCTAACGCCAAGCAATTAGCAGCAGACTACAAAGAGTCAACACAACAAATTTGGCAAGCGGGTCTTGGCGCGTTTGCAAAAGCGCAAGCTGAAGGCACGAAAGTGTTTGATGCACTCGTCAAAGAAGGCAAACGCTTGCAAGAAAAAACACAAGGCGTTGCACAAGAGCAATTCGCTGATGTGTCCACTAAAGCCAACGCTTTGAAAGCAGAATTCTTGTCCAAAGCCACAGGGCAAATTGGCAAGTTAGAAGGCATTTTTGAAGAGCGCGTTGCCAAGGCATTGAAGCAAATGGGCATTCCTACGAAGCACGATATTGCTGAATTGCATAAAAAAATTGATGCTCTGAAAGTCGCTAAACCAGCCGCTAAGCCAGTGGTAAAGGCCGCGGCTAAGCCAGCCACTAAAAAAGCAGCGCCAAAAAAAGTTGCAGCCAAATCAACTAAGAAGTAAACCTTGAAAGTTCGGCGCACTAAAACGGCGAATCGAATCCTTGAAACAAGCTTGGATCTATTCAACCGTTTTGGTGAGCCCAACGTGGCCCCAGCAACCATTGCGGCGGCGCTGGGGATGAGTACAGGCAATCTGTACTATCACTATCCCAGTAAGGCAGAGCTCATCAATACCCTGCTAGATGATTACGTCCAAAGCATAGGACAAGTGCTACCTGCCGCTAGCGACATACAAAGTGTTGAAGACACTTGGTTTTTTTTGCATACCTTGTTTGAGCTCATTGATGCGTATCGATTTTTGTATCGCGATATGAGCGATTTGCTCAGCAAAGATCGCCAGTTAGAGCGTCAAATTAAATCGCTTATCGCGAAAAAAAATTCTGCTTTTGAAGCCACATTACATGGCTTAGTTCGGCATCACGTGATGCGGATTGACGGTTTTGATGCGAAATCAGTTGCGACTTGCATGACCGTCCTTATCACCTATTGGCTCAGCTACGAGTACGTCAAAAATCCTCGGCAAGCCCTAGAGCCCGAGCACGCTCAAGCGACTTTGCTGCAAGGGGCTTTTCATGTGCTAAATTTACTCTCTCCTTATTTGATGGATGAATCGCGCGAACACTTGCGAGCGCTATCCAAAGCTTATCTTTAAGAAACTATGGCAAACATCCACATACAACACGCGCATCAATTGGGTTTAAAAAAAGCTCGCAAGATCGCGCTGGATTGGGCTGAGTCTGCGGAGGCGAAGCTATCAATGGAATGCACCTACGAAGAGGGAGACACGTATGACTGCGTGCACTTTAAGCGGCAGGGCGTGACAGGGACGATGTTTGTGCGAGCGGATGAGTTTGAAATGGATGTCAAGTTGGGAATGCTTTTATCGGCGTTTAAAGGACGCATAGAAGACGAAATAAATCAAACCCTGCTATCATATTTATAAACGGAGTCGTCAGTCATGATTGAAATGCCGCCACTGCAACTTGCACAGGTTAATGGAATCAAGATGGGGTACTACGAGTCGGGTCCCAAAACGGACGCGCCGCCGATGGTGCTTTGTCACGGCTGGCCCGAGATCGCATTCTCGTGGCGGCATCAAATTAAAGCGCTCAGTGACGCAGGCAT
Source organism: Comamonadaceae bacterium (assembly GCA_025352965.1). Taxonomy (GTDB): domain Bacteria; phylum Pseudomonadota; class Gammaproteobacteria; order Burkholderiales; family Burkholderiaceae_C; genus JASGCK01. The sequence continues at coordinate 13,571 of JANXRP010000010.1, read as the reverse complement.
TCGTGTCATTGCACCAGACCAACGCGGTTATGGTGCGACAGAGCAACCCGAAAAAATAGAGGATTACGACGTAGAACATCTCACGGGTGATTTGGTGGGCTTGCTTGATCATCTGAAAATTGATAAAGCGATTTTTGTCGGGCACGACTGGGGTGGTTTTGTCGTATGGAGCATGGCGATGCGCCATCCATCCAGAGTTGCTGGCGTTGTTGGCGTGAACACGCCGCATCACCCAAGAGCACCGATTGACCCTATTGAGCTATTTCGCAAGCGCTTTGGTAGCAGTATGTATATCGTGCAATTTCAAGATCTCGAGCGCAAGTCAGAGCAAGTTTTTGAATCACATGTCGAGCAAACATTTGACTTTTTTATGCGCAGACCTGATCCACGTCAAAAACCCATGCTGCCTGGTGTGACGAGTCACGATGAGCAGCCTTCCAAATTGCCGCTGGCTTTCCCCCAGTACGTGGCGGGCTACGACGCTAGCAAAGATCCGCGCCCCAAGATTGTGTCGGACGCAGAAAAAAAAGTGTTTGTCGATACGTTTACCAAAACGGGTTTTGCAGGCGGCATTAATTGGTACAGAAATTACTCTCGTAATTGGGTGCAGGATGCACAGTTTGATTACACAATCCGTGTCCCGTCATTGATGATTATGGCCGAGCTGGATGTGGTGTTGCCGCCATCTGATGCCGACGCTATGGATGCACTGGTTCCTGATTTAGAGAAATACCTCATCAAGGATTGCGGACACTGGACTCAGAATGAAAAACCAACCGAGTTAAACGACAAGCTTATTGAATGGCATCAACGCCGATTTTAAAAAGAGATACAGCATGACATCAAAACCTCCCACCAAGTCCACCGTCAAACCATCTCTCAAAACGATTCCTCAGCCACCAACCAAGCCCATTGTGGGCAATATGCTGTCTTTGGATAAGTCCTCACCCGTTCAAAGTTTGAATCTATTGGCTGAAGAGCTGGGGCCTATTTATCGGCTTGACATGATGGGCGCGCCCATCATTTTTGTGTCGGGGCATGATCTCATTGACGAGCTGAGCGACGACAAGCGTTTTGACAAGACGGTGCGTGGCCCCTTGCGCCGTGTGCGTGCGGTTGCGGGCGATGGTTTGTTCACGGCAGACACGGCAGAACCCAACTGGGGCAAGGCACATAACATTTTGTTGCAACCTTTTGGCAATCGAGCCATGCAGTCCTACCATCCCATGATGGTCGATATTGCAGACCAGTTGATTAAAAAATGGGAGCGACTCAACGCCAATGAGGAAATTGATGTCGTTCATGACATGACGGCCTTAACGCTAGACACCATTGGACTTTGCGGTTTTGATTACAGGTTCAACTCTTTTTACAGGCGGGACTACCACCCATTTGTTGAATCCCTAGTACGCTCTTTAGAGACAGTCATGATGACGCGAGGTCTTCCACTTGAAGGCATGTGGATGCATAAGCGTCGCAAGGCCATGACGGGTGACGTTGCCTTTATGAATGAGATGGTCGATCAAATTGTGGCCGAGCGGCGTAAAAATGCCGAGGCAGCACTGAGTAAGAAGGACATGCTGGGTGCCATGATGACGGGCGTGGACCGTGCGACTGGCGAGCAGTTAGATGACATCAACATTCGTTATCAAATCAACACTTTTTTAATTGCAGGCCATGAAACAACTAGCGGTTTGCTCTCCTATACCTTGTATGCGTTACTGAAGCATCCAGAGATACTCAAAAAAGCCTATGAGGAGGTAGACAGAGTGTTCGGGCACGACCCAAAAGTGAAGCCCACTTACCAGCAGGTGACGCAGCTACAGTACATCTCACAAATTTTGAAAGAAGCTTTGCGCCTATGGCCGCCAGCGCCTGTGTACAGCGTGACCCCCCTTAAGAACGAAACGATTGGCGGTCAATACCAACTCAAAAAAGGCACATTCATCACTATTTTGGCGGGTGCTTTGCATCGTGATAAATCTGTCTGGGGCGAGAACGCAGATAATTTTGATCCAGATAACTTTAGCCGCGAAGCCGAAGCCGCACGCCCAGTGAACGCTTGGAAGCCTTTTGGCAATGGGCAGCGCGCGTGTATCGGGCGCGGCTTTGCCATGCACGAAGCTATTTTGGCAATCGGAATGATCTTGCAACGATTCCGATTGCTTGATCACACGAAGTACCAACTTCAACTCAAAGAAGCGTTGACGATTAAGCCCGAAGGCTTCAAGATGAAGGTGCGCTTGCGTGCTGATAACGAGCGCTCAGGCGCTGGTAGTCGCGTTGCACCTGTGGTGGCGCTCGGCGGCTCGGTTTCTGCTGTTCGCGCTCGTCCTGGCCACAACACGCCACTCTTGGTGCTATACGGTTCGAATCTGGGTACAGCTGAAGAAATGGCAACTCGAGTGGCTGATTTGGCGCAGGTCAATGGTTTTGATACAACGCTTGCACCACTCGATGAGTATGCAGGCAAGCTACCAACGGATGGCGCTGTCATCATCTTTTGTGCCTCCTACAACGGCGCACCACCTGATAATGCCGCGCAGTTTGTCAAGTGGCTGGATAGTGATTTAGCCAAAGATTCGTTATCCAAAGTTCGTTATGCAGTCTTTGGCTGCGGCAATACGGACTGGCCTGCGACCTACCAGCATATTCCGCGTTTGATCGACCAGCGCCTCGCCGCATGTGGCGCGACCAATGTGTACGTGCGCGGTGAGGGTGATGCAAGAGGTGATATTGACGGTGAGTTTGAAACTTGGTTTGCTAAAGTGCGCAAGCTGGCCGTGACACTGTTCAATTTGGATACCGACTTTGGACTCAGCGGTGGTGATGCGCCGCTCTATCAAATAGAACCAGTAGCGCCCTCCGATGCACTGGCAATTAGTACCATGGGTGATGCGGTAGCCGTAAAAATTTTAGCTATCCGTGAGTTACAGAACAAAGCAGGAAGTTACGCTTCCGATCGATCGACTAAGCATATTGAGGTTGAACTGCCAAGTCATTTGACTTATAGAGCTGGCGATCATTTGAGCGTGGTACCGAAAAACAATCCTGCTTTGGTTGCGCTAGTGGCAAGGCGGTTTGGATTCTTAGCAACGGATCAAATTCGCTTGCAAGTGGCAGAAGGCCGCAGGGCGCAGCTACCTGTGGGCGAGCCGATCAGTGTGGGTCGGTTGCTGACCGACTACCTAGAGCTTCAATTGGTGGCTACGCGCAAGCAAATTCAAATCATGGCCGAGCACACGCGCTGCCCGATGACGAAGCCCAAGCTATTGGCTTTATCGAGTGATGATGAGGCTTCGCAGGTGCGTTATCGGACAGAAGTGATGGCTAAGCGCAAGTCGGTTTTTGACCTCTTGCAAGAGAATCCCGCGTGCGAACTGCCTTTCCATGTCTTTATAGAGAAAATGTCGCTTTTGACACCTCGCTACTACTCTATTTCCTCTTCGCCTATTGCAATAGGTAGCGCTAAATGCAGTGTGACGGTGGCTGTCGTCCATGCACCAGCTGCATCAGGCAATGGGATGTTTAGCGGCGTGTGTTCCAACTATTTAGCCAACGCCCAAGCAGGCGATACCATTTTTGCTAGCGTTCGCGATACAAAAGATGGATTTCGTTTGCCCAGCGATGCGTCCACACCCGTCATCATGGTGGGACCAGGCACAGGCTTGGCGCCGTTTCGCGGCTTCTTGCAAGAGCGGAGCACGCTCAAAGCGCAGGGTAAGCAGTTGGCTCCTGCGATGCTGTTCTTTGGTTGTCGCCATCCCGAGCAAGATTATTTATACGAAAGCGAATTGACCGCGTATGCACAAGAGGGCGTGGTCGAATTGCATGCAGCTTTTTCGCGTGCGGACGCTCCTAAAACCTATGTGCAAGATTTGTTGACAAAGCAGCAAGAACGTGTCTCGCAATTGATTCGCAATGGCGCGATCATTTATGTCTGTGGCGATGGCGGCAAGATGGAACCTGCCGTCAAGCAAAGTTTGATCAATATCTATCAGCAAATAATGGGTGTGGACGCGGCGGCGGCCAATCAATGGATTGAGGGCATGGCGGCACAAAATCGCTATGTGCTGGACGTGTGGGCGGGTAATTAAGCGCGACTATTAACAATTTAGACTTTACTAGCTGCAGTGGAGGAAATAAATTCCTATTTCCACTGAGCGATATAAAGACCGGCATCGTAATCAGTTAGATAACACAGCCCATCTGCGGCTACAAAAATGTCTGAACTATGGCGCACTTTAGGACGACCTCGTAATGGCTCCTTCCATTGAGTGGGCGTCGGTGGCACGAACCAACCAATTTCGCACGGCTGGAATGGATTGGCAATGTCATACACCCGTAAGCCCGCGCTCTGATAAGTAGCAAACACAATTTGAGAGCTGCGCCAAGATCCAGGTCGATTTTCATGTAGGTTATGAGGGCCAAAATTACCACCAATCGCTGCATAGTCTAAATCGGATGGCACTGGGAATGTGCCGATGCTTATGGGATTAGACTTTTCGCGGATGTCAAACATCCAAATTGGTTTTGCTTGTTGAGTGCCAAATGGGCGTACTGCTTCGTCGGCCACGATGAGCAGTCCTCGATCATGCAGTGGCAGTGCGCTATGAGTTCCTCCATCAAATGGAGGACTCCAGTTGCGATGCGAAATCAGTTCAGGCCGCGTCTTATCTTTTACATTGATCAATGTGACGCCACCATCGCGCCAGCAACCATATGCGATGTCATCTTCTACTACCGCATGATGTAAACCAATACGGCTATGTGAGGCAGGTGCATTAGTGTTGCCAATATGCATTCCTGGCATAGCCCAATGACCAACGATCTGAGGTTTCGTTGGGTCATTCAAGTCAATCACAATAAGAATGTAATCGGTGTAGCCATCCAACAGGGCTGATGCGTAAGCATAACGATCACCCACCCACCATATACGATGGAGTCCTAGACCTGGTACTTCCATGTAACCAATTTCACGTGGCGCAGCAGGTTGGGAGATGTCATATACGCGCATGCCAGCATTGAAATCTCGCCCACGAACACCAAAGCGTTCGCTTTGGAAGCCTCCCACTGCTTTCAAATAATATTCTGTATCGCTCATGACCGCACGAAAGTCATAGGCTTCGGCGACGAGTAATAAATTGTTGTGCGCCTGTAAGTGGATAGCCCATGAATTGGCATGGTGGGGAAGTAAATTTACAACGATGGGTGCGCGTGGATCACGCACATCAACCACAGATGTACCACGGGTTTTGCTATGCCCAATGTATGCATAGCCATTGAGTACCATGACTTGATCGCTATGTCCTCGCCCTCCAAGATCTGAATGTCCTAACCATTCAAAGCCTTGGCTGCTGGCAGCGTTGCGACCATTTAAATTTGTTAAAGACATATACGACTACTCTGGTTTAATGTCGGCTTCGGTAATCACTTTAGTCCAGCGAGTTGTCTCGGCTTGTATGAAAGACGAAAACTCAGCTGGTGTCGATGTCACAATTTCAACGCCTTGATCGGTAAATTTTTTAGCGACAACTGCATCTGTAATGGCGGCTCGTAACGCAGAATTTAACCGCTCAATGATTGGTTCTGGCGTTCCTGTTTTCACCATAGCTCCAAACCAAGATACTGAAGCAATTGAACTGTGTCCTAGTTCTTTGAGAGTAGGTACTTGAGGAAATAATGGAGAACGGCGATCCGACGTGATGGCTAGTGCACGAACTCGCTCACCTTTAACTTGCGGCCCGCTGGTAACGATGGCATCAGCCATAAATTTAACCATATCAGCAGATACATCAATTAATCCTGCCCCTGATCCACGATAAGGCACATGAGTGAGTTTGACCCCCACTTGCTTGCTGACCATTTCGCCAAACAGATGACCGCCCGATCCGACACCTGGAGAGGCATAACTCATCGGTGGAGTTTTTGATGCGGCCTTTAAGAGTTCGTCAACACTGTGATAGGGACTATTTGGAGAAACCACTACAAGTGAGGGGGCGTTAATAAGTCGTGTAACAGCACGAAAATCACGACTAATGTCGACGCGACCTGGAAAAAGAATGGGATTTAAGACCAATGGCCCAAAATCACCAATGAAGATCATATGCCCATCTGCTGGGGCGGCCTTGACTGCATTAAGGGCGATCACCCCTCCGCCTCCTGCTTTGTTATCGACAACGACTGGCTGCTTAACAATTTCTGCCAATCGGACACCAATTTCCCGAGCTAACTGATCCGTGACACCGCCTGCGCTATATGGGACAACTATCGTAATCGCCTTGTTTGGAAAGCTTTGCGCTATCGCGCATTGAAGGATAGAGCCTATTAAAAGCAATACTAAAGTAAATATTTTTTGGCATTTCATCATTTCAATTCTCCAGTGTTTAAAAATAAAGTTAAATTTTATTCTTGAGACAAGGGAATGGATAGTTTTATATTATCAAATTCCAATATGCGGAACGTATTTGGGTTGTGGCGGGATAACTTTGTATGGGCTGGGAATTAAGCTGCCTTGGCATCATTTATTTAGTTGTTTTGGATTCGCCCTGCATGGGCGGTCTACCTGCTGGTTTACAAGCCAATGGCTTGCTGCTGTCTGGTGCCCAGCACGTACCTTTCACGGTTTCACCTTGTCCGCCAATGAAGTTGCAGGCCTTCTCAGCTTTTGCACCTTTGCATGCGGCAAGCGCCTCTGGCGGTGGGCCGCGATGCTCCCCGCCTTGCTGAGAGGGCTTATTCTGTGTGGCCTGCGCGAGGGCATTGGACACAAACAGTGCAAATAATAATGTGCTGATAATCTTCATGGAATAAGTGCCTTTTCTAAATTTTTGCGATGTTAAACGAATATCAAGAGAAAATGGAGACTATATTATTTTGAAGGATTGCTTGTGCTGATTGATGTTGATGACACCCAGCTTGTCCTAGTGGACTACCAAACCAAACTGATGCCGCATATTTTTGAAGCTGAGCAGGTACTTGCCAATGCGGTGCGCCTAGCAAAAATTGCAAAGCTTTTGCAGCTTCCCGTGTTTGGCACAGAGCACAACCCAAACGGCTTGGGAGTCAAGGTGGATGCGGTTCGCAGCTTGTGTGCGAAAACCTTAGTCAAGCATTCATTTAACGCTTGCGAGGATGGTTTGCTAGAGGGGCTTCGTCCAGCACCCAGAGCGCAAGGCGGGAATGCGCGAAGTCTTCCTAAACATTTGCAAAAAGCTATCCCGCAAACAACAGAGCGCAATGCCATCGTGATTGCAGGTTGCGAAGCGCATGTGTGCCTGCTCCAAACAGCGCTGGGGTTGCTAGAGCACGAGTTTGAGGTGTGGGTTGTGACGGACGCATGTAGCTCACGTACGGAGCGCAACCGCGATGCAGCCTTTGATCGCTTGGCGGGTGCAGGTGCAGAACTTGTGACGACCGAAATGGTGGCATTCGAGTGGCTACGAACCAGCGATCATGAAGCCTTTAAAGATGTGCTTGGACTGATTAAATAAGCCTGCAAGCCACAGCCTATATGGCTTACAGCAAGCGCATTCTGGACGCTTCTGCTCTTAGCTCGGCTCTAAAGTTCGGGTGTGCAATCGCAATTAAAGCTTCAGCACGTTGTTTGGCGCTTTTACCGCGTAGCTGTGCCACGCCGTACTCGGTCACAACATAGTTGACATCGTTTTTGCTGGTGGTCACAAACGTGCCAGGCGAGAGAACAGGTACGATGCGAGAAATGGTATCGCTTTTGGCTGTGGAAGGCACAACGATAAAGGCTTTGCCGCCATTGGAGCGGTTTGCAGCACGTACAAAATCAGCTTGACCGCCTGTGCCAGAAAATGGCGAATAGCCGAGACTTTCTGAGCCGCACTGACCTAGTAAGTCAACCTGCAGCGTCGCGTTGATGGCGTGCAAGTTGTCGTTTTGTCCCGCTAAGTAAGGGTCGTTGGTCACGTCCGCTGGATGCATTTCAATCATGGGATTTTTGTCCATGAAGTCGTAGAGTTTTTTCGAACCCAGCGCAAAGGTTGCTAGCACTTTTCCTGTGTTGATGTTTTTGCGTGTGTTGGTGACAACGCCCGCCTCAATCAAGCTCAAAATACCGTCGCCTAGCATTTCGGTATGAATACCTAAGTCGCGTTTATTGGTGAGCTGACGCACGACGGCATCGGGAATACCGCCGTAGCCAATTTGCAGCGTGGCGCCATCGGGAATAAGGTCGGCCACGTATTTGCCAATGGCTTCTTGCACAGGGCCAATTTTTGGTGCACCGACTTCAATAATAGGATCACTGCTCTCGGTCAGGCCTGCGACTTGGGAGATATGAATTTTGCAGTCACCATGCGTAGAGGGCACATGGGGATTGACTTCCAGCAGGGTGGCACGTGCAACGGATGCGCCCGCCATGCAGTAATCGGGGGAGAGGCCAAGGCTCATGTAGCCCTTGTCATCCATAGGGGAGGCCATGCAAAAAACGACTTCAGATGGTGTTTGTTTGCGCCGAATCATGGACGGAATATCGGAGAAGCTGCAAGGCACAAAATCGCTCCAGCCTTCTTGCGCCCCCGCCCTTGAAGCGCCGCCTAAAAAGTACGCAGCGTGGCGAACATTTTTGGCTGTGCTTGGATCAAAGTAGCCATATTTTTTGAGCGCCAAAATTTGCGACACACGGACGTCGCTCAGTTCGCGTCGGCGCTCTGATAGCGCAGCAAGTAGGCTGGGCGGTTCGCCTGCTGCTGTGCCGACCACGATGGTGTCGTTATTTTGGATGAGCTGCGCCGCATCTGCGGCTGACATGCGTTTTGTTTGGTATAGCGCTTGAAATGACATGTAATTCCTCGTCTAAGTTGAATTATTTTTCTTTAAATATGCCATACAAAGCTATGACTAGGCTTACTACTGGCATAATCCAAGTTGTCAGTTTCGTTCCTTCTGTGTTACGCAAGTGTCAATCCGCTAATCGGTTCAGCCGTGTCGCGGAAGGTTTATCAACCAGCTAATGTCCCCTAAAGGGGGAGAGAGGTCAGTCCATCATGTCGGTATCTAACTCCGTCTATGCTGCTTACAGCGGCAATACGTATCTTTTCGGTGGCAATGCGCCATATGTCGAAGAGATGTACGAAAACTATCTTGCAAACCCCGGGGCGGTTGACGACACTTGGCGTGCTTACTTCGACGCACTCCAGTACGTTCCTGCTAGCGATGGCTCTGCGGCTAAAGACGTGCCGCATATGCCCGTTATTAATGCTTTTGCCGAACGTGCCAAGCAGGGCGTGACCCGCACGGTGATTGCCAGCGGCGACGCGTCTATGGGTAAAAAACGTACGGCGGCACAGCAATTGATTGCCGCGTACCGCAACGTAGGCGCACGCTGGGCTGACTTAGACCCTCTCAAGCGTACCGAGCGTGACCATATTCCTGATTTAGATCCTGCTTTCTACGGCTTCTCCGACTCTGATCAAGAAGCGGTATTTGACACCAGTAACACGTATTTTGGCAAGGCGACAATGAGTCTGCGTGACTTGCTTAATGCCTTGCGCGAGACCTATTGCGGCACGATTGGTATGGAGTTTATGTACTCGACCAACCAAGATGAAAAGCGCTGGTGGCAAGAAAAGCTGGAGTCCACACGCGGCAAGCCGATACTCAATACGGCACAAAAGAAAAACATTTTGCAAACCCTCACGGCGGCTGAAGGCTTAGAGCGCTACTTGCATACTAAATATGTGGGTCAAAAGCGCTTTTCGCTAGAGGGCGGCGAGAGCTTTATCACCTCTATGGACGAGCTGGTGCAAAGCGCGGGTAAGGCTGGCATCCAAGAGCTAGTGATTGGTATGGCGCACCGTGGTCGTTTAAACGTGCTGGTGAACACGCTGGGCAAATCGCCCAAAGATTTGTTTGCCGAATTCGACCATACCGCCCCAGAAGATTTGCCTGCTGGTGACGTGAAATACCACCAAGGCTTTTCAAGCGATGTGACGACCGATGGCGGTCCTGTTCACCTGACGCTGGCGTTCAATCCTTCGCACTTAGAAATTGTGAATCCTGTGGTTGAAGGCTCGGTTCGTGCCCGTATGGACAGGCGTGCTGACCCCGATGGCAAGCAAGTACTGGCTGTGCTGGTGCACGGTGATGCGGCCTTTGCAGGTCAAGGCGTGGTGATGGAGACTTTGGCTCTGGCGCAAACCCGTGGTTACTACACGGGCGGCACGGTGCACCTCGTGATCAACAACCAAATTGGCTTTACAACGTCTGACCCACGCGATACGCGCTCGACGCTGTATTGCACCGACGTCGTCAAAATGGTCGAAGCGCCTGTGCTGCACGTGAATGGCGACGATCCAGAAGCCGTGGTGCTATCGACGCAATGGGCTTTGGAATACCGCCAAAAGTTCAACAAAGACGTGGTGGTGGACATTATTTGCTTCCGAAAACTCGGTCACAACGAGCAAGATACACCCGCGCTGACACAGCCGCTGATGTACAAAAAAATTGCAGCGCATCCTGGTACGCGCAAGCTCTATGCGGACAAGCTTGCCACGCAAGGACTTGGTGAGACGCTGGGTGACGATATGGCACGTGCTTATCGCGCGGCGCTGGACGCAGGCAAGCATACCGAAGACATCACGATTACCAACTTCAAAAGCAAGTTCGCGGTGGATTGGGGTCCGTTCCTCGGTAATAAATGGACAGACGCTTGCAACACCGCTATCCCGATGTCTGAATGGAAGCGCATTGCTGAGCGCATTACGACCATTCCAGCAGGCGTGACACCGCACCAATTGGTGAAGACGGTGTATGACAACCGTGCAGCCATGGGACGTGGCGAGCGCGATGTGGACTGGGGTATGGGCGAGCACATGGCGTTTGCGACACTGGTTGCCAGTGGCTACCCTGTTCGCTTGTCGGGTGAAGATTGCGGACGTGGAACGTTTACGCACCGCCACTCGGTGATTCACGATCAAAGCCGTGAGAAATGGGACTCAGGCACCTACATTCCACTACAAAACGCGGCCGATGGTCAAGCGCCGTTTGTGGTGATTGACTCGCTCTTGTCCGAAGAGGCGGTGCTCGGTTTTGAATATGGTTACGCTTCCAACGACCCCAACACCTTGGTGATTTGGGAAGCGCAATTTGGTGACTTTGCCAACGGCGCACAGGTCGTGATCGACCAGTTCATCGCATCGGGCGAGGTGAAGTGGGGTCGTGTGAACGGCATCACGCTTATGCTGCCGCACGGCTATGAAGGCCAAGGTCCTGAGCACAGCTCGGCACGTGTGGAGCGCTTTATGCAATTGGCGGCAGACACCAATATGCAGATCGTGCAACCCACGACGGCTAGCCAAATTTTCCACGTGCTGCGTCGCCAAATGATCCGCAATTTGCGCAAGCCGCTGGTCATCTTTACGCCCAAGTCTTTGCTGCGTAATAAAGATGCCGCGTCACCGCTGGCTGAATTCACCAAGGGTACGTTCCAAACGGTGATTCCTGATTCGGGCGAGTTGGAAGCGAAAAAGGTCAAGCGCTTGGTCGCTTGCTCGGGCAAGGTGTATTACGACTTAGTGAAAAAACGCGAAGAGAAGAAGCAAGAAGACACCGCGATTATTCGTGTGGAGCAACTCTATCCGTTCCCACACAAAGCGTTTGCGGCAGAACTTAAAAAGTATCCGAACCTTGCCGAAGTGGTCTGGTGCCAAGACGAGCCGCAAAATCAAGGCGCGTGGTTTTTTGTGCAACACAATATTTTTGAAAACATGGTGGATGGACAAAAGCTGGGCTACTCAGGCCGTGCAGCCAGTGCGTCGCCAGCCGCAGGCTATGCGCACTTGCACCAAGAGCAGCAAAAGACGCTGGTCGAAGGCGCATTTGCTCGCCTCAAAGGCTTCATCCTCACCAAATAATTTATTCAAAAATTTAAGGAACACACATCATGGCAAGCGTAGAAATTAAAGTCCCCCAGTTATCGGAATCCGTGGCAGAAGCCACCATGTTGAATTGGAAAAAGAAGGTTGGCGATGTTGTCACTGCTGACGAAATTTTGATCGAAATCGAGACCGACAAAGTCGTGCTCGAAGTCCCTGCACCTGCATCAGGCATTCTGTCTGAGTTGGTGGTTTTGGACGGCGCACTCGTCGTCAGCGATCAAGTGATTGCGAAGATTGATACCGAGGGTAAAGCTGGCGCGTCTGCACCAGCTGCTGCCGTGCAGGCCACATCCGCTGTGGCCTCACAGCCTGCTGCTGTTGCAAGCCAAGCGACATCTGGTTCCCAGAGCATGGCAGGTGTAACTATGCCCGCAGCCGCAAAACTCATGGCAGATAACGGTATGGCTGCTGGTTCAGTGGCAGGCTCTGGCAAAGATGGCCGCGTGACGAAAGGTGACGTGCTGGCTGCAGCTGCTGCACCTAAAGCAGTTGTTGCCCAGTCCAGTATCCCAACAGGCGTTCCAACAAAGTCCTTACCACAAGTTGCGACAGTGACCCCAGATCTCGGCGAGCGCCCAGAGCAGCGCGTGCCGATGTCGCGTCTGCGTGCACGTGTGGCCGAGCGCTTATTGCAATCGCAATCGACCAATGCCATCCTCACCACGTTTAACGAAATCAACATGGCTCCTGTCATGGAGATGCGTAAACGTATGCAAGAGCGGTTTGAGAAAGAGCACGGTGTGAAGCTGGGCTTTATGAGCTTCTTCGTCAAAGCGGCTGTCCATGCGCTTAAGAAATTCCCAGTGTTGAACGCATCGGTTGACGGCAATGACATCGTGTACCACGGCTACTTTGACATCGGTATTGCTGTCGGCAGCCCACGCGGATTGGTCGTTCCGATTTTGCGCAATGCCGATCAAATGAGCTTTGCCGACATCGAGAAAAAGATTGCCGAGTACGGTGTCAAAGCCCGTGACGGCAAGCTCAGTATGGAAGAGATGACGGGCGGTACATTCTCCATCTCTAACGGCGGCACGTTTGGCTCCATGATGTCCACCCCGATCATTAACCCACCGCAAAGCGCGATTTTGGGCGTTCATGCAACCAAAGACCGCGCCATGGTCGAGAACGGTCAAGTGGTCGTTCGCCCCATGAACTACTTCGCCATGAGCTATGACCATCGCATCATCGATGGCCGCGAAGCCGTGCTGGGCTTGGTCGCCATGAAAGAAGCGCTGGAAGATCCAGCTCGTTTGCTGTTTGATATCTAAGGACTAAGCACATGTCTAAATCTTTTGATGTCATCGTTATCGGTGGTGGCCCAGGCGGCTACGTGGCAGCTATTCGCGCTGCACAACTTGGCTTTAGCGTTGCCTGTGTTGACGCGGCGCAAAACGCGGCTGGAGCACCCGCTCTTGGCGGTACATGTACGAACGTGGGGTGCATTCCGTCCAAGGCTTTGCTGCAAAGCTCAGAGCATTTCGATCATGCTAATCATCATTTCGCTGAACACGGCATTAGCGCCGCTGGCGTGAAGATGGATGTTGCTCAAATGCTGGTTCGCAAAGACGGCGTGGTCAAACAAAACAACGATGGCATTTTGTACTTGCTCAAAAAGAACAAGATCACGTTCTTTCATGGTTTGGCAAGTTTTATTGGTAA
>JANXRP010000167.1 GCA_025352965.1 Comamonadaceae bacterium | reverse complement strand
TACCGTGCACGGGTGATGGCCGCTTTTGATCAATTTATCGACATCCGTGCCATGCAGGACGAAGCTGTCATCCTGATGGCAAGGCAGATGGAGATTGACGTGGCAGTCGATTTAACAGGACTCACGCAGGGCGGTCGTATGGGTATTTTGATGGCGCGCGTTGCGCCTGTGCAAATGCACTACCTCGGTTATCCCGCCACGACTTCGGCGGTCAATGTGGACTACATGATTGCCGACGAGGTGCTTGTGCCTGAATCTGCAAGGCCTCATTACAGCGAAAAAATGATGTATCTGCCGCACTGTTTTCAGGTGAGCGACAGTAAGCGCCCCACAGCAACGCCCGTACACAACCCCTCTGCAAGCCGCATGGCGCTTGGCCTGCCCGAGGGCAGTTTTGTGTTTTGCAGCTTTTGTAACAGCTACAAAATCACGCCAGAAGTGTTTGATAGCTGGATGCGCATTTTGCAAGCTGCACCCAGTAGCGTACTCATGCTTTATGCCGATAGCGAGGCTGCACAAAGCAATCTGCGCCGCGAGGCCCAAACACGTGACGTGGATGCAAGCCGTTTGGTGTTTGGCGCACGAGTCGGCGTACCTGACTATTTGGCACGACTTACGGCTTGCGATTTATTTTTAGACACCCTGCCCTATAACGGTGGCACCACAGCCAACGACGCGCTATGGATGGGCTTGCCACTGCTCACCATCGCTGGCGCGACCATGACGAGTCGTATGGCAGCCAGCTTGCTACACACCCTAGGTCTCGATGAACTCGTCGCACACGACTGGACGGACTACGAAGCCAAAGCTATCCAGCTAGCAACCGACCCCGAGCGCTATGCAGCCATCAAGCAACATTTGCACGAGCAGCGCCAAAGCAGCCCGCTATTTGATACCGTTCAAACCACACGTGCCATCGAGCGCGGCTACCGCATGGCGCTAGATCGTTATTGGCAAAAACTAACGCCCGACCATCTTTTTGTTCCAGCCTAGAATTCATTATTCAATCTAAAAACCCCCTATGAACACCATCCTCCAACAATTCGACATCGCAGGGCGCATCGCGCTCATCACGGGCTCTTCCTCGGGCATTGGTTTTGCTCTCGCCAAGGGACTTGCCGAGGCAGGCGCAACAGTTGTGCTCAATGGTCGCGACACCGACAAGCTGAGTCACGCGGCCAGCTTGCTAGAAAGCGAAGGCATTCACGCGCATGCCGTGGCGTTTGACGTAACGGACGCTGTAGCCGTAGAAGCCGCCATCGCAAAAATCGAAGCCGATATTGGCGCAATCGATATCTTGGTTAACAACGCCGGTATGACACGTCGCAATCGACTGGATGAGTTCAAAGACGAAGACTGGCACGCCATCATGCGCACCAATATCGACAGCGTGTTTATGGTGGGACGCACTGTGGCGCGGCGCATGATTTCTCGCAAGGCGGGCAAAATTATCAACATCGCATCGGTGCAAAGCGAGCTGGGTCGCCCAGGCATTGCGCCCTACGCCGCCAGCAAAGGCGCGGTCAAAATGCTGACCAAGGGCATGGCAATTGACTGGGCACCGCTAGGTTTGAACGTCAACGCCATTGGCCCTGGCTACTTTAAAACTGAACTCACCGAAGCGCTGGTGAAAGACGAAACCTTTAACGCATGGCTCATCAATCGCACGCCTGCCAAGCGCTGGGGCAACGTAGAAGATTTGGTGGGTGCTGCGGTCTTTTTATCGAGCGATGCGTCGCGCTATGTCAATGGGCATGTGCTGTATGTGGATGGCGGCGTGACGGCCAGTTTGTAAGCCCTCTTTGTAAGTCCGTTTGATTCATTTTTTAAGGAGTTCATCATGCGTTTTTTAAACCTCTCTAAGCTAGCCGCACTTGTTGGTGCAGGCGTGCTCACCTTGTCGAATCTTGCCATAGCGGCGTACCCAGAAAAGCCGATCAAACTGATCGTCACCTTTGGCGCAGGTGGGGCAAGCGACATCATTGCACGCATGATTGCCGAGCCACTGTCGCAAAAACTGGGGCAACCCGTGGTCGTGGACAACAAGCCTGGCGCAGGTGGCAGTGTGGGCGGTTTAGCGACGGTACAAGCCGCGCCCGATGGCTACACCTTGATGATGGCGAACTCGACACCGCTGTCGATTGGCCCCTTTGCACTTGAGAAACAGCCCTACGATCCCGTTGCACAGTTCACGCATATTTTTTATGCGGGCTCTGCGCCTGTGCTGTTTATGAGCAACCCCAAAACAGGTCCGCAAAGCTTAGCCGACATGCGCACCGCCGCCATCGCAGCAGGCGGCTTGTCGTTTGGTAGCGGAGGCCCCGCCAGCATTGGGCACATCAGTGGTGAGTTTTTTAAAGCCATTGTCAAAGGCAATATGCAGCACGTGGGT
>JANXRP010000124.1 GCA_025352965.1 Comamonadaceae bacterium | reverse complement strand
CGGCGCAGCCCCACACGGCGGTGTGCGTTCTCTGGCAAAGATCCATCCAAAGTTGACCGCTCGGCAGCGTATGCAGCGCGTTATGTGGCAAAAAACATCGTGGCAGCTGGCCTTGCCACCAAATGCCAGATTCAAGTGAGCTACGCCATCGGTATCGCCAAGCCCACCAGCGTGATGGTGACGACCTTTGGCA
Source organism: Comamonadaceae bacterium (assembly GCA_025352965.1). Lineage (GTDB taxonomy): Bacteria > Pseudomonadota > Gammaproteobacteria > Burkholderiales > Burkholderiaceae_C > JASGCK01. Next base: position 14,259 of record JANXRP010000124.1, on the reverse strand, counting down.
CAGGAAAAATCAGCGACGAGAAATTGAGCGCGTTGGTAGCCGAGCACTTTGACCTGCGTCCAAAAGGCATTGTGCAAATGCTCGATTTGCTGCGCCCGATCTACCAAAAAACGGCTGCTTACGGCCACTTTGGACGTGATGAGCCTGAGTTCACTTGGGAGCATACGGACAAGGCAGCGGCGCTTAAAGCGAGCGTCTAAACCAATAAAAAGGAGCCTCGGCTCCTTTTTATTTATGGTTCAACCCGAATCCCATGCTTGTGCAATGCTGCGCGACCCGACTGAGTTGCAAACGCAGCCGCTAACTCTCTCACTGCAGGGCTGGCATCTGCACCCACCCAGCTGCTGTAACGTGTAGCCAACTCCAGCTCTGGCGGAAACGCACCCAGCAGTAATGCTGGATCGGTTTGCAAGATCTCGCTCATCTGGGTGATGCCGATATCCACCTCGCCACTCGCCACCCACTTCATCGTCTCGATGCCATCTTTGGCGACGCGCGATTTAGCCAACACTGCATCTTTGATGCCGAGTCGCTCGATGACTTGCACAAAGTGCACGCCCACCGTTGCGCCACGTGCGGGATCGGAGAACGCGATGCGCTTGGCAGCCAACAACGTGCGCTTCAAATCGGCCACTAGGCCAATACCTGTATGGCTTAACGCAGTACCAAAAGCTTTGGAGATGGCGACACCCGCCAGCGTATCCCCCACCACGCGCGCTTGTCCACCTTGCAACACGCCGCCCGCTGCGCTTGCTTTGTCAATCCGCACTTGCGTGGTGATGAGCAAGCTGCTCGCCAGTTGACCTTGCTTCATCGCTGCCATCATTTGCGTCTCAGCCACGCCCGCGGTGTCGTAGTGGCGTCGTACTTGGTGCCCCGTGCGCAGCTCGAAGGCTTGGATGATTTCTTCGGCTGGCGCTTTCACGCCTGCCGCCGCATAAAGCGAAACGGTGTCAGCATGGGCGCAAGTGACAACCAGCCATACAAGGGAAATTTCTAATAGCTTTGTCACATTTCTCATGTTTAAATTAACTTTTAAATTCTCATATTATTTTTTGGAGACATTCCATGACTCAACTTTTGAAAGCATTCTTCGTCGCTGGTGCGCTGCTATCACTGGCACAAGCCAGCTTCGCTCAATCCACCACATCCGCCGCCTGTGCCAATCGCGGTGATTTAGATGCGCTGTATTGCGATGCTAACAAAGACTTGGTGGCCGACGTGCCCACAGATAAATCCAAATGGAAAAACCCCAGTACGTTGATCTTTACTTACACCCCTGTCGAAGACCCTGCCAAATACGAAAACGTGTTTAAACCATTCACTGACCATTTGGCCGCTTGCACGGGGAAAGCCGTCAAGTTCTACCAAGTACAAAGCAACGCTGCCGAAATTGAAGCCATGCGCTCTGGCAGGCTGCACGTGGCGGGCTTCTCCACAGGACCTACCGTATTTGCGGTAAATAAAGCGGGCGCCATTCCTTTTGCCGTCAAGGGCGATGCCAAGGGCTTTCAGGGCTACAACTTAATCACCATCGTCAAGGCGAGCAGCAGCTTTAAAACCGTTGCGGATTTGAAGGGCAAGAAAGTCGCGCATACCTCGCCATCATCTAACTCGGGCAATCTCGCTCCCATTGCGCTCTTGCCCGCACAAGGACTGACTCCTGGCAAAGACTACGACATCAAGTTCTCGGGCAAACACGACCAATCGGTGCTAGGCGTGGGCACGGGTGACTACGACGCAGCGCATGTGGCCAGCGACGTGTATGAACGCATGGCTGAGCGCGGCCAAATTAAAGAAGCTGACTTCCGCGTGATTTACCGCAGCCAACGCTTCCCAACGTCCTCGTTTGCCTATGCACATGATTTAGATCCAGCGCTTGCCACCAAAATGCTCAAGTGCTTTGCGGACTATCGTTTCCCAGCTGCCATGCAAAAAGATTTTGATGGCGCAGATCGCTTTGTGACGATTAACTATGCCAAAGATTGGGATGTGGTGCGCATAGTGGATAAGGCTGCAGAAGCTGCGGCGGCCGCAGCGAAGAAATAAGTGGGGCGGCACATGCTGCACATTCAAAATCTATCTAAATCCTATGTTACGGGTAAGCCCGTGCTGAGTGGCATCAATCTCACCATTGCGGGTGCAGGACTGGTCGCCATTATTGGTGCCAGTGGCACAGGGAAATCGACGCTGCTACGGTGCATCAACCGATTAGTGAATCCGACTGAAGGAAATTTATTTTTTACACCCCCTTCCTCGCAAGCCACATCAGATAAGCCCTCGCAAAGCATCGATCTTGCAGCCCTTAGTGGACAAGGCTTGCGAGCCGCTCGCCGTTCTATCGGCATGGTTTTTCAAGAATACAACTTGGTCGAGCGCTTGTCGGTGATGGAGAACTTGCTGACGGGTCGCCTCGGCTACATGGGTTCTTTTGCCGCTTGGAGGCGTCAATTTGATGCGGCGGATATTGCCTATGGTCAAGAGCTCTTGCAAATTGTCGGTCTCGCTAACTTTGCCAATCAGCGCGCCGATAGCTTGTCTGGCGGACAGCGCCAGCGCGTGGGCATTGCACGAGCTTTGATGCAGCGCCCTGCGTTACTGTTGGCAGATGAACCGACCAGTTCGTTAGATCCTAAAACATCGGTCGAAATCATGCAGCTCTTGCAATCGCAAGGTGTTGAGAGGCGCATTCCTGTTCTCGTCAATATGCACGATGTAGCGCTTGCCAAACGATTCGCGGACCGCATTGTGGGTATGCGCGGCGGCAAAGTGGTGTTTGATGGCGTAGCGGCAGACTTGACAGATGCTATCTTGAATGACATTTATGGCGGTACATCGTGGCTGGCGCACTAAGCACGACTAAGCCCTTTGGCTACTCGCCCGCCTTCAAAATGGGCGGCGTTTTATTCCTAATCTTGTTTGCGCTCTCGGCATCAAGGTTAGAAATCACGTGGGAGCGTTTTGTGCTGGGGCTTGGCAATGCGTCCAAGTTTTTGCACAAGATGTTTCCGCCCGTGTTTCAACCAAGCCAAGAGCTCATCAAAGGCATGACTGAGAGCGTGGAAATTGCCATTCTTGCCTCGGCGCTGGGCGTGTTGATATCGATTCCGATTGCGGTCGCAGGCGCACGCAACTTGATGCCAGCCGTCGTCACTTGGCCTGTGCGAGCTTTCGTCACGCTGTGCAGAACCTTTCACCCCGTTATCGTAGCCATCTTGTTTGTGAAGGCTGTGGGCTTTGGTGCGCTGGCGGGTGTGCTGGCACTGACGGTGGCGTCAATTGGCTTTTTGGGCAAGCTACTCACCGAAGCGGTTGAAGAGATTTCGATGAAGCAAATCGAAGCAGTCAGAGCAACGGGTGCACCGTTTATGAGTGTCCTCACCTTCGCGGTATTGCCGCAAGTGCTTTATCGTTTGATTGGTTTTATTGCCTACGAGACCGACTCCAATTTGCGTAACTCCACCATGATTGGTATTGTGGGCGCGGGCGGTATTGGTGGCACGCTGTTCTCGGCATTTCAGCGCTATGACTACGATTTTGTGTTTGGTATTGTGCTGTGCATCATTGCGCTGATTTGCTTGGGTGAGGTCTTGCAAATATTGGTAAAAAAGGTATTTAAGCAATGAGCACGGCGACCTACATTCGCCACTCAGCTTCTGAGCGCCTGACACGGTTTGGTGTTTATTTTTTCTGCGTGCTTGCTATTGCTCTGTCCATTCACTCTATCGAGGTCATGCCTGAATTTTTGGCTGATGCGCCAGAGCAAATGAAAGATTTGCTGGTGCGCATGTGGCCTGTGGACTGGGCTAGTTATGCCTATTCTGCAAAGGACGGCGTGCATGTGGCGCTAATTGACACGCTGGCGATTTCGTTTTTGGCAACTGTGCTGGGGTTAGTGCTTGCTACGCCTGTCGGCTTTTTAGCTGCTCGCAACGTCAACCGCATTGTGTGGCTTAACGCCGCCGCTCGCTTCATCCTGATTGCCACGCGTTCGGTCTCCACACTACTTTGGGCATTGTTCTTTGTGGCGATGTTTGGTCCTGGCGCATTGGCGGGCACTTGCGCAATTGCGTTTCACTCGATTGGGTTTATTGGCAAGATGTTGTCGGAGGCGTTAGAGGAATCCAACAAAGGCACGATTGAAGCACTCACTGCGACAGGCGCGCCATGGTACAGCCGCATCCTCTATGGCTATTGGCCGCAAGTCGCGCCTGCATATTGGAGCGTGGCGCTGTTCCGCTGGGATATCAATGTGCGTGAGTCTGCTGTACTTGGCTTAGTAGGCGCGGGCGGCATTGGGATGGCGCTTAACGCTGCGATTGATCTCTTCAAATGGGATCAAGTAGCGTTGATTCTGATTGTGATTTTTGCGGTAGTGGCAATATCGGAGGTCATCGTGACGGCGCTTAGAAAACGCCTGATTTAATGCACTCATTAAAATCATGAGATGACGAATCAAACTACAAATTTCGGAACGAGCTTCGGCATTTTGGGCCTCGGCAAAATGGGCGGCAATATGGCGCGACGCTTGGCGTCTAAAGGCACGTCTATCGCCATCTTCGATCAAGACGTGGCGTTGACCGCTTCGCTAGCCAGCGAGATCAAAGCGATCGCGACCACATCACTGGCTGACATGCTGGCAAAGCTCGCCAAACCCCGCGTACTGTGGATGATGTTGCCAGCGGGCGAAATCACAGAATCGACACTCACTCAGCTGCAAGCCTTACTGGATAAGGGCGACACGATTGTTGACGGCGCGAATAGCAACTACAAAGATTCGGTACGCCGCGCGGCGCAATCTGAATCACTTGGCTTTAACTACATGGATGCAGGTGTGTCGGGTGGTGTGCACGGCCTAGCGAACGGCTACTGTTTGATGGTGGGTGGTAACGCAGCAGCACTCGCCGCTGTGCAACCTTATCTGGAAGCGCTGGCACCCTCGCTAGATGTGGGCTGGCTGCACGCAGGCCCTGCTGGCGCGGGGCATTACACCAAGATGGTTCACAACGGCATCGAGTACGGCATGATGGCGGCGCTAGCCGAAGGGTTGTCGCTTATCAAAGCGAAAAAAGAATTCGATATCGATTTAGCCGATGTCACCGAACTGTGGCGGCATGGCTCGGTGGTGCGCTCGTGGTTGCTCGATTTGACCGCTGATGTGCTCAAAACTGATCAGACCTTGGAGTCAATCCGTGCGCACGTTCCCGACTCGGGCGAAGGCCGCTGGACGGTAAATGAGTCCATCGAACAAGGTGTGCCTACACCCGTGATGACGATGGCGTTGATGTCGCGTTTTGCCAGCCAAGGCGCGGATGATTACGCGAGCAAGTTGCTCGCCAAAATGCGCCAAGGGTTTGGCGGACATGCGGTAACGCAAGCAAAGGCCTCTTTATGACCACCCAAGGTACCAGTCAGATACAAACAGTCTTTGAACGCCAAGCCGCCACGGCTCTGCGCTTACGTAGTTCCACCGCGCCTGAGCGAATTGCCAAAATTCGCAAGCTGCGGGATGCCGTCATTGCGCATACCGACGACTGGTACAAGGCGGCTTATGCTGACTTTCGTAAACCCGAGGGTGAGGTCGATCTAGCTGAAATTCTGCCCGTGTGTGTCGAAGCGAATGACGCGATTCGAAACTTAAAAAAATGGATGAAGCCCGCTCGTGTCTGGCCGACCCTGTTGACGCTGGGTATGCGTAGCTATGTGCAATACATGCCGCGCGGACGTTGCCTCATCATTGGACCCTTCAACTACCCTGTCAATTTGACGCTTGGCCCGCTTGTGTCCGCTATTGCGGCTGGCAATACCGCCATCCTAAAACCATCCGAACTCACGCCGCATCTGTCCGCACTTATTTGCAAAGTCGTGCGGGAAGTTTTTACCGAAGACGAGGTCGCTATTTTTGAAGGCGAGGCCGATGTCTCGCAGGCGCTGTTGGAGTTGCCGTTTGATCATATTTTCTTTACAGGCAGTCCCGCTATCGGCAAATACGTCATGGGCGCGGCCGCTAAACATCTATCCAGCGTGACCTTAGAACTTGGTGGAAAAACGCCCACCATCATTGATGCCAGTGCGAATCTAAAACTTGCCGCCAGCAACATCATGTGGGCCAAATTTGCCAATGCTGGACAAACCTGCATTGCCCCCGACTATGTATTTGTGCATGAAAGCGTCAAAGATACTTGGGTGGCACATTGCCGTGCGCAGCTGAAAAAAGCCTATGGCGAAGGCTTAGTAGAGCAGCAAAGCAGCCCACATCTGGCACACATCGTCAATAACCGCCATACGTTGCGGGTTAAAGGCTTGCTGGACGATGCACTCGCTAAAGGTGCCAAAGCATTGACTGGCGGGGGTGTCGGTGAGAGTGAGTGCTTTATCCAACCCACCCTGCTGGATCAAGTAGCTGGTAACGCCCGCGTGATGGAAGAAGAAATCTTTGGTCCGCTGCTGCCCATCACGACCTTCCGCGATATCAATGACGTGATTGCCCACGTCAATGCAGGACCCAAGCCATTGGCGCTTTATATTTACAGCCAAGATTCCGCCACCATCGACAAAGTACTCACTAACACGGTATCGGGCGGTGCTTGCGTCAATCATGCACTCATGCAGTTCCTGCATGGCAACCTACCGTTTGGTGGCGTCAACAACTCTGGCATTGGCAACGCACACGGGCATTACGGCTTCAAGGCGTTCAGCCACGAGCGCGGTGTCGTGCGCACGCAATTCTCTTTTGCGGCGACGCTGTTTACGGCAGGCGAAGTACCAAAAATGGTTCGCAAAGCCTTGAAATCGGCATTCAAGTTTCTTTAAACGCCAGAATCTGGCCTAGATAGGGCGTCGCAAATCATGGTGGATAAGCCTACAACCATTTTGCGCAGCAAGGTTGGTCAAATACTTGGGCAAGCAGATCAAAACATCATGAGTGAAGTTGATCGATGTTTGGCTGTGTTCATTGGAATCGCTAAGTAGTTCAATACTCATACTATCCGTTAATTCGATGGCGCATTAGTCTTGAGCTGTAATTGCGGTACAGCACTCCAGCCGCCGCCAAGCGCTTTGTACAAGCCCACTACAGCAACAAGACGATTTCGCTGCGCATCAATCAATCCAGATTCAGCTTGTACGAGATCACGCTGGCTGCTGAGCACTTCCAAATAGGAAGAGTATCCAGCTTTGTAACGTAATTCGGCCAGACGTAAGGTGCTGCGCAGTGCATCGATCCGCTGAGTGGTAGCGGCTTCTATCCCTTGGGTTGCAGTCACATTCCCAAGCGAATCGTGAACATCGCGGAAGGCGTTTTGCACCGTTTGTGTATATTGCGCCACGGCTTGTTGCTCCCGTGCATTGGCAGCCGCAACCACAGCATCAATCGCTCCTGCTCTAAAGATGGGTTGGGTCAGGTTGCCCAGCATGTTCCAAAAAACAGAAGCAGGATTAAAAAGAGTTGCTAGATCTTTGGACTGTTCCCCTAATGTTGCTGTAAGGCTCAGCTTTGGAAAATACGCTGCACGCGCTTGACCAATATCGGCATTCGCAGCAATCAAGTTTTGCTCAGCATTCACAATATCTGGACGGCGAGCCATCACATCAGATGGCAACTCTGCAGGAACAGATTGCCGCGTCACTAGTGCTCCAATTTCTATACCACGCTGGATGTGAGGCTTAATGATTTCGCTGGGCTTTCGTCCAACTAAAACAGCCAGTGCCGCCTCGGCATTGCTTTGACTTTGTTGCACTACAAGCAAAGAGGATTCTGCACTCGCGGCTTCTGATTCAGCCTGCCGCAGGTCTAACTCCCCGACTAAACCACCTTCAAATCTGCGCTTTTGTAAGCGTAGATTTTCTTGTCGCGTACTAAGCAGCGTTTGCGTAAGCAACAGCTGAGCATCTAGCGCTCGTAGCGCAAAATAGCTCTGCGCCACATTGGCATAAAGTGTTGTCAGCACAGTTGCGCGGTTCGTCACTTGTGCCAGCAAACGAGCACGTGCTGCGTCATTAGCGCTTGCATATCTACCCCAAAAATCAATCTCGTAGGTGGCAGAAAGTCCCAATTGACCACTGCCCGTGTAAGCACCTACCGCCGGGTTGTAGGTTGCCAAGTTTTGACTAGTTCTTGTACGCGCAAGGCCTGCATTCAAATCGACCTGCGGGTAAAAATTAGCTTGATTTTGCGCAAGTGTTGCTTGCGCTTCGGCAATACGTCCTGTGGCAATCACCAAATCTTGGTTGTTGCTCGCCGCTTCTTGCAACAACGCATTGAGCGCTGGGTCTTGAAATGCCTTCCACCACTCTAACCAATTCACATCATTAACTTGTCCTGCTTGAGCAGATGGCAGCGGAGATAACTTAGTTGGCACATCCAATGCTGGACGTTCATATTTTTTAGTTTTAGGGACACTACCGCACGCAACCAAAACACAAATAGCAACCAGACTTAGAGCATGCTTAATCATGATGCACTCCTTTGAAGTCCGCATCAGTGCTACGGAAGTGCCAATCGTTCACCAATTTAAAAAACATAGGGACTAAAAACACCGCTAAAAAAGTGGCAGCCAGCATGCCTCCCAATACACCCGTACCAATCGATTGACGCGCAGCAGCACCTGCACCTGTTGAAAATGCAAGTGGCACCACACCCAATATAAATGCCAGCGACGTCATCAAGATGGGACGAAAACGCAACCTAGAGGCCTCCAACGCTGCTGCTATGGGGCTCAATCCTTCATGCATTTTGACGCTGGCAAATTCCACAATCAAAATCGCGTTCTTAGCGGATAGGCCTAGCAAGGTGACGAGACCAATCTGGAAGTACACGTCATTCGTGAAATGCCGTAAATACACCGCCACCAGTGCTCCAAAAATTCCAAACGGCAAAGCCAGCAACACAGAAAACGGTAGTGACCATTTTTCATACTGCGCCGCCAAAATCAGAAAGATCATCAAAAAGCCTGCTCCTAGTGCGAGCCCTGCTGCACCGCTGCTACGCTTTTGTTGAAACGCTGCTCCGCCCCAGTCAAAACCGACGTCAGAAGGCAAAACTTTGTTGGCCACACGCTCCATGGCCGCAATCGCTTGACCTGAACTAAAGCCAGGCTTGGGTTCGCCTAATATTTGAATACTCGGCAGTGCGTTGAAATGCTGAACGGAATCAGGGCCAGCAACAAACTTCACATCTGCCACAGATCGAATTTGAATCATCTGCCCCGATCTTGCACGCACATACAAGGCGCCAATATCGTCAGGTTTAGCACGGTACTGACCTTCGGCTTGCATCAATACTTGGTAAATACGGCCGCTCTTGTTGAAGTCGTTGACGTAATAGCTACCCAGCGTTGCAGCTAATGTGTTGTAAATATCCGCCACGGCAATACCCATAGCGCGTGCTTTCTCGGTATCGACACTCACGAAAAGCTGCGGTGAATTGGCTTGCCAAATCGTCTTCACACCTTGGAGTTCGGGCTGCTTATTGGCCTCTTCTAGCAAACTAGGCAAAAGCTGCGCCAAGCGCCGAACGCCACCATCGCCTTTGTTTTGCAAATAAAACTCAAAACCTCCCGTTTGACCAAGTCCTTGAATGGCTGGTGGTGCAAAGGCCAGCGGTAAACCTTCTTTGATGTCGCCAGTCTTCATGTAAGTTTCCATAACCAAATCTTTGGCAGATTGATTACGCTCGGCCCAAGGTTTGAGAGGGAAAAACATCGTCGCCGCAGATGATTTGAGTCCACCACCACCTAAGAAATTGAGCCCAACCAAACTAAACACCGTATCGATATTCTTATTGGACGACATAACGGCTTCTACTTTTTTCACCACCTGATTGGTGCGCTCTAACGACGAGCCTTCGGGCAAAATCACTGCGCCAATAAAGTAACCTTGATCTTCATCAGGTACCAATGCGCTGGGCACGATTTTGAATAACAAGCCCGTCAGCAACCCCATCCCCACAAAGAGCGCCAACCCAAGCGCGCTGCGCCTTAGAAAGAAGGCCACTCCCTGCGTGTAACGCTCGGTCAGCCTTGCAAAACTGGCATTAAACCAATCAAAGAATTTATTTTTTTGCTCCGCTTCAACTTTGAGTAACACTGCGCACAGCGCTGGTGTGAGCGTGAGAGCAACAAACCCCGATAGCACCACTGCAATCGAAATTGTGACCGAAAACTGACGGTATAGCTCGCCTGCCAGACCACCTAAAAAGGCAATCGGTACAAAAGCAGCGCAAAGCACCAGCACAATCGCCATCACTGGCCCAGTCACTTCGCGCATGGCTTCAATCGCTGCATCGCGAGGACTCATACCTTGCTCATGCATCAGTCGCTCCACATTTTCTAGCACCACAATGGCATCATCCACCACAATGCCTATGGCAAGGACCATGCCAAACAGCGTTAGCGTATTGATGCTATAGCCTAGTAAATGGAGTCCCGCCATAGTGCCAATCAGTGATACTGGCACAGCAAGCGTCGGAATGATCGTGGCACGCCAACTTTGCAAAAATAAATACACTACCAAAAAAACCAAGATCATGGCCTCGACCAAAGTTTTAATCACTTCGTGAATCGACTCTGTCACAAAAGGTGTCGTGTCATATGGCGTGGAATACGTCAAACCCACTGGAAATTTAGCTTTGAGAGCAACCAAAGTTTTTTCAACTGCTGCACGCGTATCAAGCGCGTTAGCACCTGTTTGTAAAAACACCCCGACAGGCACAGACGGATGGCCATTGACGCGGCCATAAAAGTTGTAATCTTTACTGCCCAGCTCGACCCGCGCCACGTCGCGCAGACGAACAACTGAGCCCTTGTCGCCGCTTCGCACCACAATATTGGCAAAGTCTTGTGCCTCAAGTAAACGTCCTTTTGCAGTCACGGTCAGCGTCAGCTCTTCTGTATTACCTGGTGGCGCACCAATTTTACCTGCCGCATACTGAGCGTTTTGTTCCGACACAGCACTAGAGATATCGCCTACCGTTATTCCTAGCTGCGCCATACGATCAGGCCTTAGCCAAATACGCATCGCGTAATCTTTGGCACCAAAAATTTGCACATTGGTCGTCCCTGAAACGCGCTTGATAGGGTCGATTACATTTTGCGTGATGTAATTAGAGATGAATAACGAGTCGTAACGATCGTCCTCTGAATAAAGTGATGCCACTACCAAAAAATTAGCCGAACTTTTAGCAACCGTCAGACCTTGTCGCTGCACTTCTTGCGGCAATTTGCTGAGGACTTGATTCACGCGGTTGTTGACGTTTACAGCCGCGATGTCAAGGTCGGTCCCCACATCAAACGTGACGTTAATCGTGACCGCTCCATCGCCAGACGATGTGCTGTCCATGTAGAGCATTTTTTCAACGCCGTTAATCGCTTGCTCGATCGGTGCAGCCACCGTTGTCTCTAATACCTCAGCTGATGCGCCTGGATAAATAGCGCGAACATTCACGACTGGCGGTGAGATTTCTGGATATCGAGCCACAGGCAAAACTCGCATTGCAGCCAACCCTGCCAATACTAAGAACAACGAAATGACGCTCGCAAAAATCGGGCGATCAATAAAAAACTTGGAGAACATCAACGTTACTCCTTATTTCGCTGCCACAAATGGCACGGGCTTCACTAGCATGCCGGGATCATGCGCCTTGATGAAGCCTTCGACCAGAACACGATCACCATCTTTAATGCCTTTGGTCACAATCCAATCACCCTTCGTCCAGCCATCTAGCTCTACGGGACGTGGCTCTAGTTTGTTTTCAGCATTCACCACAAACACCATTTTTCCAAACGGACTATCAATCACTGCACGCTGGGGTACGCTAAGCGTATTAGCGCGACTTGCGCCGCCGAGCATCACACGAACAAACTGACCAGGACGCAGCGCACCATCGGGGTTAGGCAATTCTGCGCGCACATCAAAACTACCTGTTTGCGGGTTGACTTTTTCACTCGCGAAATTGAGTTTGCCAGCGCGTGGATACACGCTACCATCTGCTAATCTCACACTCACTGAAAATCCTAAACTACCGTTAGCAGCACGTTTGCCTGGGACACTCAGTTGTCCCGATTTAAGCTGCTGATTCAATCGCAACAAGTCGCTTTCAGAAACACTAAAGTTGACATACATGGGGTTGGTTTGTACGATGGTGGTCAGTAAACTATCTGAGGCAGTAACCAAATTACCATCTGACTTGGCAGCCGTACCAGTCACGCCGCCAATAGGCGCTGTCACCTGCGTATAGCTCAAATTTAGTTTGGCTTCTGCGGCCTGTGCGTTAGCTTGTTTGAGGCTAGCTTCCGCAGACTCCAACGCCGATTTACTGTCATCAAATTCTTTTTGGCTAATCGCTTTTTCAGCAATGAGTGGCACCAATCGAGAGTTGTCACGGCTCGTTTGATTCACTCTGGCTTGGGCCACTGCAACAGCTGCATCGGTTGAATTGACCTGCGTTTGAAAATTAGCTGGGTCAATTTGAAACAAAGGTGTCCCTGCTGCAACCACGGTACCTTCTGTAAACAATCGCTTTTGAATAATGCCTGTCACACGTGCACGCACCTCTGTTTCACGCGACCCCGCCGTTTGACCCGTGTACTCCAACTCTACTGGCTCTGCTTTCGCTTTGACCGTTATCACGGCCACCTCAGGTGGTGGCATACCGCCGTCAGCTCCGCCCACACCTTGTTGCCCAGAGGGATTACAGCCTATTAAAACCAGAGGAATGGCAACGACTGCAGCAAAAGTGAATGGGGAGTGAAGTTTGGGCATGTTGGTGATTCCGTTAAATCGTGTAAGCAAATATGCAAATATGAATTTTATCATATACATACATTTATGAATGTATTTATAATCTGCAAATATTTTTAAATGGCTCATGCATCATAATGGCAAGAAAAACTAAAGAAGAAGCGGAACAAACTCGCGCAGCGCTATTGGAAGCGGCTGAGCAGGTGTTTTTTGTTAAAGGTGTTGCCCGCACAACTCTAGACGATATTGCCTCCGCTGCGGGTATGACTCGCGGCGCGGTTTATTGGCATTTTGATAACAAAGACGATTTACTAACTGCGCTTTTCAATCAAGCCACCTTGCCCAAGGAGGCCATGATGATCGAGCTAGATAAATGCTCAGATGCTGATCCTTTGGGTGCACTTCGGCAAATGTTTGTGAATTCATTGGTATTGCTTGTGCAATCGAAACAGCAGCAGCGCATTTTCAGCATCATGTACCTCAAACATGAAAATTTAAATGGTGCCAGTAACGGGCTCTCTCAGCGTGAACAACAGTGTGGCGAGCAGTGCGAAGCGCGTATACAGAGCATCTTTCAAAAAGCAATCAAGGTTGGACAACTACCCGCTGATGCAGACCTGCATCTAAGCCAACAAATTATGAAGAATTTTTTTGTAGGTACGGTGCGAGAGTGGTTGCTCGATCCTGAGGCGTATGCACTAGACAAAGCAGCGCCAGCAATGATTGACTCGCTGATTACTGGGCTAAGGTCAAATCCACCAAAAGCGGATCAAGCAAATAATTAATTGTCGGTTCTCACCCAGTCTTGAACACTCTACGCATCTATTTGAAATTTGTATGATTTTGAACAATTTCGAGATGGCACAAACATTAAATAAATAAAATTTACACTTATAAATCAATATGTTATGTTTCTTTCTATCGCAAATGCTGTTCAATACTTAGTGATAAAAATTCAAAACTCGGTGCGAACCAACACTTGAAATCGGCGTAATCTCCCTTATGATTAGCACTCGCCATGCGAGAGTGCTAACAAACCACTTGTTAGTCAATCACAAGGCTCAAATCCTTTCTTAAACCCTTGCACATTCATAGGAGATGCAATGAAACTACGTCCTTTAGCCGATCGCGTGATCGTCAAACGCGTTGACAGCGAAACCAAAACAGCCTCTGGCATCGTCATTCCTGACAGCGCCGCAGAAAAACCAGATCAAGGTGAAGTCTTGGCTGTGGGCCCTGGCAAAACCAACGACAAGGGCGAAACCAAAGCTTTGTCCGTCAAAGTGGGCGACCGCGTTTTGTTTGGCAAGTACAGCGGCCAGTCCGTCAAAGTGGACGGCGACGAGCTGATGGTGATGAAAGAAGACGACCTCTTCGCTGTGGTCGAGAAGTAATCCATCCATTCATCCATATTTAATTTTTAGGAGTATTTAACATGGCAGCAAAAGACGTCATTTTCGGCGGCGAAGCCCGCGCACGCATGGTTGAGGGTGTGAACATCCTCGCCAACGCAGTCAAAGT
>JANXRP010000107.1 GCA_025352965.1 Comamonadaceae bacterium | reverse complement strand
AGCATGGCTAGTGAAGTGTTTATGGGGCTCGGGCTAGACTTATCAAAAATTGTAGGCGTAGAGAAAGGTGAGGGGCGCAAAGTGGGACTTGAGGAATTGGTGTTTGCGGATGGTCGAGAAAAGATCACGCTGCCCCCTGATTCTGCTGCTCTGATGCTTGTGGCGCAAATTCGTGATGAGGCGCATCGCTTTGCGATTACAGGTATGCGGGCTGCGCGTGACAAGGTGCGGGTGAGCGGTGGTAAGCTCGAAGAGATTCCAGGGATTGGTGCGAAGCGCCGCGCGGCGTTGCTCTCGCATTTCGGTTCGGTGAGGGGTATTGCGGCAGCGTCAGTTGAGGACATTACCAAAGTAGATGGCATTTCAAAATTATTAGCAGAGGAGATTTACCGTGCAGTTCGTTAAACGTCTCGTCATCGCTGCAGCCACTCTAGTGTTTGTGGGCTGCGGATCGATCGATTTATCGCAGTTGGGGGTGTTATTCCCGACTCGGAATACCTATCCTACGCCATCAGGCACGATTACCCTACCACCTAGCAGCAACCCGAACGCCAATGCACCAGATATGCTGGCGTATCGCGTTCAGACAGCTAAAAAAATTATGCAAATGAATAGCAGTGCGACGTTTTCAGGCGTATTGCCTGACCCCATGACATCCATTCCTATAATTGAAATTAGCCTCAATAGCGATGGCTCTATTCGTAGACTGGATGTCACGCGGACGCCGCAGTTTCAACCCCAGACCGTGCAGTTAGCCATGGCTGCCATCCGTCGTGCTGCACCGTTTGGTTCTGTCGCACACCTGCCACAACCGTGGGTCTTCAATGAAACGTTTTTGTTTAACGATGATTTAAAGTTCCAACTGCACTCTCTTCAGCCATAGGTTCAACATGCGATCTAAATTTTTTACCATCCCCACCTTGCTCACTTGGGCTCGCATGGTTGCCATTCCGCTCATCATTGGTGTGTTCTATTTGCCTGTTGACGTGAAATTGCAAAATTTGTTGGCGACAGCCATTTTTGTTATCTCTGCGTTGACTGATTGGTTTGATGGCTACTTGGCACGCAGACTAAATCAAACTTCATCCTTTGGGGCTTTTCTGGATCCAGTAGCTGATAAATTATTGGTGTGCGCGTCGCTTTTGATCTTGCTTGACCTGAATCGTGTGGATGTGTTTGTCGCGCTCATCATTGTGGGGCGCGAGATTGCGATCTCGGCACTACGCGAGTGGATGGCGCAAATTGGTGCTGGCAAAAGTGTTGCTGTTCACATGATTGGCAAGCTTAAAACAACTGCGCAAATGCTGGCGATTCCATTTCTACTGTTTGATGGCATGCTGTTTGGGCTGATTAACACTCGCGCTACAGGCCATATCCTGATTGGCTTGGCGGCCATTCTGACCATATGGTCAATGGTGTATTACATGCAAAAAGCATTGCCCGAAATTCGCGCAAAAGTGGACTGATCTGTGGCTGCTCCGAGCAAATCTGCGGCATGGATTGCTGCCATGCCTTTCGTTTTTGTATTTATCTGGAGCACAGGATTTATCTCCGCTCGCCTAGGGATGCCGTACTCGCCAGCGATGAGTTTTTTAGCCATTCGCTGCGCTTTGTCTGTGTTTTGCTTTTTAATTTGGATTGGCTTGAGCTTGGGCTTCAAAAACATCACGTGGCCGAGCAGTCGTCAGCAGTGGATTCATTTGCTGTTGACGGGCGTTCTTGTGCAAGCGGGTTATTTATCGGGTGTTTGGCTAGCGATCAAAGCGGGCATGGGCGCTGGTCTTACAGCACTCATTGTCGGCTTGCAGCCCATACTGACAGCGCTTTGGGTGGGCTTGATCAGCAAACAAGAACGGGTGAGCCGCTGGCAATGGGTTGGGCTTGGGCTTGGTTTTGCAGGACTGGCACTGGTTGTCTCGGGCAAACTGGTTGCGGGCTTAGAAGTGACGCCGTTCACGCTGGGTTGGACGATCTTTTCGTTGATTGCCATCACGGTGGGCACGCTCTATCAAAAACAGTACGTAGAGCCCATTGACGTGCGTGTCGGTAATGGCATTGGGCTTGCGGGGGCCGCGATGGTGTGTTTGCCATTTGCCTTATTGGATTCAGATCCGATGATTTGGCATCCTCAATTGATGTTTGCTATGGGCTGGGCGGTACTGGGCTTGTCGTTGGGCGGTAGCTCGCTTTTTTATCTGTTGGTACAGCGCGGCGCAGCGACTAGCGTGACGTCGCTGCTCTATCTGGTGCCGCCTACAACGGCTGCGATTGCGTGGCTGTTATTTGATGAGCACATTAGCTTGGTGACGATCGCTGGAACGCTTTTATGTGCTTTGGGTGTATGGTTGGTTGTGGGCAAAAAATCTGGGAGCTAAATCATGTTGGAGCAGTTTGAATCCTTTGAAATATTGAATCAAGGCGTGTGTATCCGTGGACGCATAGGCGGCAAGGTGGATGGCAAGCCGTTATTGTTAATTCACGGGCATCCGCAAAGCCACGCCATGTGGCACTTAACTGCCCCCGAGTTGGCGAAAACATATCGCGTGGTGATGTTCGATTTGCGTGGTTATGGCGACTCGGATCGACCTGCAACGGATGGCTCACATTTGCCGTATTCCAAGCGTGCCATGGCGACGGATGCGATGGCCGTCATGGCGCATTTTGGCTACATAAGATTTCAAGTGCTGGCGCATGACCGAGGTGCACGCGTTGCACATCGTTTGGCTGCCGATCATCCAAATTCGGTTGAGCGCATGATGCTCTTGGATATTGCCCCCACTTTGGGCATGTATGAAAACACCACGCAACTTTTTGCTACGCTTTATTGGCATTGGTTCTTTTTAATTCAGCCAGCACCGCTGCCTGAAGCGCTGATTGGTGACGATCCTGTTCGCTATTTGCACGGCGTGATGGGT
>JANXRP010000056.1 GCA_025352965.1 Comamonadaceae bacterium | reverse complement strand
TGCTTCAAGTTCAGTTTTGCTATGCCGCGATTGATAAAAGCAGGACTGAGCACTTCCGATATCGCAATCGCAGCATCGTATTGTTGGATCGCCTCAAGCCATTCCAATTGATTCGCAAGCGCAATACCAGCGTCCAATTTTTCGGCGTAGTCCAGCAACCATTGCTCGGCCATATGCGTTCCTAATCAAGACCCAGCCACAAACGCAACTCCGCGACCGAATGCAAGATAGCCAATGGCTTGCAAGTGAGCAAAAAGTCTGCTTCGTGCGCGCCATAGCTCACACCCACGGCATCCACACCTGCGTTCAAGGCCATTTGTAAGTCGTGCGTGGTGTCGCCCACCATCAAGGTGCGCGATGCGTCCGCGCCAAACTCGCGCATCAACTCAAACAGCATTTGCGGATTGGGCTTGCCCTCTGTTTGATCGGCGGTGCGAGTGCCATCAAATAACGTTGCCAGTTTGACGCTCTCACCGCCCACTTGGACATCCCGTTCAAGCGTCACGTCCAGTCCTTTGCGTGATTTGCCCGTGCCAATCGTGACCCAGTAGTGTTGGCGTTTCAGTTCAATTAGTAAATCAATCACACCATCAAACAAACTAATCTCTTCTTGCTGCGCAAAAAAGTGATGACGATAGCGCTCACCTAACAGGGGATATTTGTCTTTGGGCACATCGGGCGCGGCGTGGGCAAGGGCTTCCATCAAGTTCAAACCAATCACGTGCGAGGCTTGCTCGCGGCTGGGCCTCTTGCCGCCCACATCCTCAACAGCAGCTTGAATGCACCGAGTGATGATGGCGGTGGAGTCAAACAGCGTGCCATCCCAATCGAACACGATGAGGTCGTAGCGGCGGGGTGAAAAAGAATTTGAGTTGTTGGGCATGTGATATCACAATCTATCTAAAGGGCTAGCCACACCACGTCCGCCTTTGTTCAGCACATGGGTATAAATCATAGTTGTCGCCACATCACTGTGTCCTAGCAACTCTTGCACCGTGCGGATGTCGTAGCCGCCCTGCAGCATATGCGTGGCAAACGAGTGACGCAGCGTGTGCGGGCTCACAGGCTTGGCAATGCCCGCGCCCTGGGCGGCTAGCTTGCAAAAGCGCTGCACTTGGCGTTCCTCCACATGGTGACGACGCACTGCGCCGCTGCGTGGATCGGTTGAATACTTAGCAGCGGCAAACATGTACTGCCAACCCCACTCGCGTGCGGCATTGGGGCACTTGACCGACAGCGCAGACGGCAAATGCACATCGACCTTGCCCGCCTCAATATCCTCGTCGTGCCAGCGGCGGCGTTTGGCCAGTTGCGCCTGCACAGCATCCATCAGGGACGCGGGCAACACCGTCACGCGATCCTTGTCGCCCTTACCGCTGCGCACAACAATTTCGCGCCGCGAGAGCTCAACGTCCTTCACACGCAACCGAACCACCTCCATCAGCCGCATCCCCGTGCCGTAAAGCAGCTGCAAAATCAAACCATAAGGACTTGGCGCAATATCAATCGCAATAGTGAGCAGCAACTTGACCTCGGCCTGCGTCAAAACCACAGGCAAGCGTTTAGGCACGCGGCTTCGCACAAACGCGCCCACCCAAGGCAAATCGATTTCCAGCACCTCGCGGTACAAAAACAAAATCGCCGACAACGCTTGGTTTTGGGTAGATGACGCCACATTGCGCGCGTTGGCAAGGTGCGACAAAAACTGCTCCACCTCTGCCGCGCCCATCTCGTTTGGATGACGCTTGTCGTGATAAAGTATGAACTGTTTGATCCAAGCGACGTAGGTATCCTCGGTAGAGAGGCTATAGTGCTTGTAGCGAACTTTTTCTCGAACCTGGTCTAAAAGCTTCATAAAACAGTTTGTCGTAATTAGCTTTAGATTTTGGCAGAGATTTTTGTGAAATTTGTTGATTTAAATAGATTTTTTTAACTGAAAGGCTAACTTATGCGACAATTTCAAATTGAGTATGCGACGATTTTTTCGCATACTAGACGTTAGGCGTCATGCAAAAGCCCATTCTCGAACGCTACGAAGACGCTCACGCTGCGTTCATGCGCGGAGACATAGAAAACCAGAGCGACGAGCAGCTCCTGATCCACCTTTCCGGCCTAGCGAATCAGAACAACATCAATACAGGCACCCAGCACCGCGACGTCATTCGCGGCCTGACCGTAAACAACATTCTTCTTAAGCGGCACCTCGACAGGCTACAGGGGCACATCACCGCTCTCAATGGGCAGAACTCGCGCACCCAGCGTTTTGTCATCGCGCTCACAATTGCATCACTTCTGGGCTCTGGCGTTCAGGTTTGGTATGCCTACCGCGCCGACACCAAAGTCGAGCAGGAAGGCACAAAGGTCTCCAGTCCGGCCGTCGCCCCACCAAAGCCTGCGCTCGCCACTGAGGGCATCGCCTCAAGCGCTGCATTGCAGGCGCCGCTTAAGTCAAACGTTAGGCCTCGCAATCATGGCAACTGAAGACTTCTGGGACAAATCGGCGGACGCAGTCCTCGCAATCACATTCACGGCAGGCTTTGCGTTTTTCGTTATCGTCTTAGGGTGGCAGACCGTGCATTGGTTAAAGACAAGCGAATGGCAGCAACTTCCGTTTCTGGTGGCCTTGGAGTTCGCCGGAGTAAACGCTGAGAGCATCTACGCTCCAAAGTCTTGGCTTGGCTTGGCTAAGACCGCCCAGTTCATCTTGGAGTTGCCCATGTCAATAATGGTGCCAGTTTGCGCAGCTTCCATAGCCATCGCGTGGAAAGCATTTGTCAGTTCCGGCACTGTGCAGTGACTTCGGGGCTCCGTTTTGGTCGAATGTTGATGTTGCGGCAAGGCAGTACATCGGGGTCCGCTCAGCTCAAACGTTGGGCCTCAAATCAATTACGGAGAAATGTTCATGAATTACAAATACGAAGTTCATCTGTCAGTTGCACCAGAGGCTGTAATGCAAGCTCTCACCACCTCGGAGGGTATAGCGGGCTGGTGGGCAAAGTCGAATACCGTATGGAAAGAGAATGCCGACGAATTCCTTTCCGTGGACTTCGGACAAGTAAAAAAACTAATGAGAGTACAAAAAGCGAATCACCTCACGGGGCTGACTTGGCACGTTCTGGAGTGCACCCTTCACGAGTGGCCTGGCACCCGAATAACCTTCAACGTAACCCCCATGTCGAGCGGCGGGTCTCTTCTGAAACTAGAGCATATCGGACTAAAGCCGCAACTAGATTGCTTTAAGTCGTGTTCTTCTGGGTGGGAGTATTTCATGGCAAGCCTAAAGCAGTACGTTGAAACCGGAAAGGGAACGCCACAATGAGGCCCAACCCTGCGGTCAACACGGACGCTCCGCCGAAAAGCCGGCGGAGCGCCGGTTACCTTGAACGTTAGCAAAAAGCCCGGCCAACGGAACAAAGCGAACCTGTGTATCGCCAATCATCACGGTGTTTGCAAGCGAGAGATTGATAACCCACGCCTCTTTGGGCTTGTACTTAGCAATAAAGCTTTGCAAAGATCTCATGACCACGGGCTTTTTCATTTGCATGTATTTCACTTCAACAGGCAAAAGCCCGCCATGTGATGAATCCTCCACTACAAAATCTACTTCTGCTTGATCTGTCGTGCGCCAATACTTGACGCTGGGGACACCAAAAACATCGATCAGCACCTGGTACACAAAGTTTTGAAATGCAAACCCCAGATCGCTTGTGTTCTCTAAGAGTCCAAGCCGTCCGAGCACCAAGTTGCGAAGCCCTAGATCAAAGAAATAAGGAACTGGTGATTTGGTAATTTCTTTTTGAACGTTACGAAAATAAGGACGCACGAGTGAGACACAAAATGTCTTCTCGGCATAGTAGGTGTAGCGTTTGAGGGTTTCTACACCCACACCCGTTTGCGCCGCCAGTGTGCTGACGTTCAACAACTGACCGCTTTGGCTAGCCAACAGTGCGAGCATTTGGCGATAAGCATCGGGGCGTGCAAGTCGCAAAAATGCGCTGATGTCCCGATCCACATATGAGGTGTAGATTTCGCGTAGCACCGCAAGCTTTTCAGTTCTGCCTTGCGACAAGATCACCTTTGGATAGCCACCGTAGTTAAGGTATTCGATCAAAAGCCCTAAGCACCGCGCGCCTTCACTCTGCGCAAATACATCAAGACGATCTGAGTAGGCATAGTCTGTGCGGTAATCAACAAACTCGGCAAACGATACGGGTGGGATAAAAAACTCGCGCTTTCGCCCCATCATGGATTCGGTGATTTGCTCCTTGAGCTCCAAGCTACCCGAGCCTGAAAGAATGAATTTGTACGGAAGCCCCATGTCGTAGAGCCCCTTCATAAATCGCCCCGCATCCGCCTTGCGTTGTATCTCGTCAATGGCCACATAGACAGTCGATGCAGGCGTTCCTACCAAAAAATTCAAACGGTCTAAAAATGCTCGTTGCGAGCTAAACCAGTGCATATCCTCTTCGATGTCGAGATTAAAAAACACTGTTTGTTTGCCAGCAGATTTAAGCCCATCTAGGAGCATCCGAATCAGGGTTGTCTTCCCTACCTGACGCGCACCCACAAGAAGCGTCATTTCAGGTGCGCTCATGTGTTCCCGTATAGAAGGGAGAATACGACGTTGAATTTGCATAGCCATAGATAAAAAATTACATCTATGTGTATTTTAACCCGATATTTCTACATGTCAATGTGTATTTTTATCGTCTTAATACCCTGCTTTAGCACCCACACGCTTGGTTTTAAAAAGTCCCGCTTTCTTTTTTGCACCTTGCTTGGCAAAGCGTTCGCGCCTCGCGGTCATGGGGTCAACTCGCAGATCGCGCACCAGCTCTAAGCGGTCGCCTTGCTGCAAGACGTAGTCCATTCCAACCGCTCGCCCCCAGACCGCAGTGGTTAAGCCTTGCGAAGCCATTGCCTCTGCAAGCCTTGCTGGCATTGCCTTAGAGAGCAAGTCCCCAAGCGAAGTGCCTTTTGGCACATCAACCGATTCATATTCAATTTTTCGCTGCACGGGGGAGTAATAGATGGCAATACAAATCAAGTTCCCCCCACACGGGGGGATGTCGCTTGGCGACAGGGGGGAAGACCTGTCAGCACCGAGGAGGCCAGTTGGCGGCACAACCGCCCACCCCCCGTGCTTCGCATCCGCCCCCCGTTCGGGGGGCACAATTGCAGTATCAGATTTTGATGGGGCTGGCGTTGTCTTAGGCATAAATCTTCTTGGCTCGATCAATAAACGCATCGACAAGCGAGCTGGCAATTTTGTCGAAGGCGCTGCCTATCGCCATCTGCAAAAGCGCATTTTTAATCTCGTAACTCAGGTCTAACGTGACCTTGCACGCTGGCGTGCTGCTTCCGCGAATGGGATCAAACGACCATGTGCCGCCTAATTTTGAGAAAGGACCATCAATGAGTTCCATTTGCACCGCAAGGCCACCGTCCGCTTGAGTGATGTGCTGGTTTTGCGTGGTAAAGCCCTGCTTAAAACCCGCTAACTGCATGCCAATGTGCGCCTTCATGACGTGGGCCGTTTGCTCCACGACGGATGACTCGTGACACCAAGGCAAAAACTCGTGATAACGCGTGACATCGGTCACCACATCAAACATTTGCTGTGGGCTATACCAAATGAGCACGGACTTGTGGAGAGATTTCATAAAATCACTGAAATGACAAAAATGGCAATAAAAAGAACATCGGATAAAGCGAGTAGCAAAGCCAACACTGGGACGGCCGCGCTTGGCAAAATTGCCGATAACAAAAAAGCAATCTTCAACTATTTTATTGAGGAACGCTTCGAGGCGGGCATGGTGCTTGAAGGATGGGAAGTGAAAGCCGCGCGGATGGGCAAAGTGCAGATCACCGACGGCTTCGTTTTAATCCGTGACGGTGAGCTTTTTATGATGGGCTGCCAGATCAATCCGCTGCACACGGCATCCACACACGTGAACCCGAGCACGCTGCGCAGCAAAAAATTATTGCTCAAAAAAGAAGAGATTAAAAAATTGATTGGCAAGACCGATCAAAAGGGCTACACGCTGGTTGCACTGAACATGCACTGGAAAAATGGCAAGATTAAATGCGAAATTGGTCTAGCCAAAGGCAAGGCAGAGCATGACAAACGTGATGTCATCAAAGACCGCGAGGGCAAACGCGAGGTCGAGCGGGCGATGAAATCACGGAGTCGCTAACTCCTCAACCACAAAGCCCGCTTTTAGCCTTGCCGC
>JANXRP010000119.1 GCA_025352965.1 Comamonadaceae bacterium | reverse complement strand
AGTTGTATTAGTACTGCTCTCGGAGAATATCAATGATTTTTTTACTCAAATTCGCCAAATGGATGGACTATGTGTCCGAAAAATTCGGCAGCTTGGCCTCATGGGCGGTTTTGCTAGCTGCACTCATATCCGCCGGCAACGCATTCATCCGCTACGGTTTCGATTGGAGTACGAACTCATTTTTAGAGATTCAATGGTACATGTTTGCATGGATGGTGATGGTGGGCGCTCCTTTGGTGCTGAAATTAAACGAGCATGTACGAGTCGATTTAATCTACGGCAAACTCAAGGGCAATCGACCTGTGTATGTCGATATTTTTGGCTTAATCTTTTTTCTACTCCCCGTGATGGGCATGATGGCTTACATGTGCTGGCCCTACTTTTTAAAGGTGCTAACCACAGGTGAAATGAGCCAAAACGCAGGGGGATTGATCCGTTGGCCTGTAATCTTGGCGCTACCCGTTGGCTTTGCCATGGTATTTTTGCAAGGGCTAGCTGAAATCGTTAAGCGTGTTGCTTATCTGCAGGGTAAGTACGAGATGGATACGCATTACGAGAAGCCACTGCAATAAGTCGCCTTGCTAAATTGCACCTCGCCCACAGATTTTTAGGATAAAAAATGGAAATGCAAAACTTTGCCCCCGTCATGTTCGCGGGCTTGATCGTCATCATGCTGATTGGTTTTCCTGTCGCGTTCTCGCTAGCAGCGTTAGGTCTTGGCTGCGGATTTTTCGCCATTCAAATGAGTTGGTTCCCCGCGCAGTACATGAGTAACTTGCCACTGGCGATGTTCTCCATTCTGAGTAACGATTTATTACTGGCGATTCCATTCTTCACCTTTATGGGCACAATCCTCGAGAAGTGCGGTTTGGCCGAAGACATGCTCGACTCGATGGGTCAACTCTTTGGTCCTGTGCGTGGTGGCCTTGGTTATTCAGTCATTATTGTGGGATTCATTCTGGGTGCCATCACAGGCACAGTCGCTGGTCAAGTGATTGCGATGGCGTTGATTTCGCTGCCTGTCATGATTCGTTACGGCTACAACATGCGCTACGCGACGGGCGTGCTCGCCGCATCAGGCACGATTACGCAATTGGTGCCACCATCCCTCGTGCTGGTGGTGCTGGCCGATCAACTCGGCAAGCCCGTGGGCGATATGTACAAAGGCGCTTGGGGACCCTCCCTCATTCAAATCGCGCTCTTTGCCATCTACACCTATGGTCTGGGTGTCTTCAAACCTCACTACATTCCTGGTGTGCCCCGTGATCCGAATGCTTTGGGCGGCTGGGCATTGTGGAAAAAGTGTTTAAAAGGCATCGTGCCTTCCGCTATTTTGATCTTTACCGTGCTCGGCTCTATGGGCGGCCTACCCCTACAAAGTCACGCCATAGCCACCCCGACGGAAGCTGGCGCGATGGGCGTTGTTGGCGCGATGATTTTGGCGGCTATGCACAAGCGCCTAACCAAAGATCTACTCTGGGAGGCCATGCACGGCACGATGCGCCTCACCGCTATGGTGGTATTCATCTTGATTGGTTCACGCGTCTTTAGTCAAGTGTTCCAAGGCGTGGACGGCGCTGTATGGGTCGAACATTTGTTGACAGGCTTGCCTGGCGGTCAAGTTGGCTTTTTGGTCGTGGTCAACATCTTTGTGTTCTTCCTTGCCTTTTTCTTAGATTTCTTTGAAATTGCCTTCATCATCGTGCCGATGCTCGCACCCGTTGCCGCCAAGCTGGGCATCGATTTAGTGTGGTTTGGCGTGATTTTGTGCGTCAACTTGCAAACCAGCTTTATGCATCCGCCGTTTGGCTTTGCGCTGTTTTATTTGCGCGGCATTGCGGACACACTCTTCAAAGAAAAACGTATTCCTATAGCCGTCAAATCGAATGACATTTACCTAGGTTCCATTCCTTGGGTCATCATGCAAATCATGCTGGTGTTGATTGTGATTTTTATCCCGCAAACGGTGACGGTATTTCTTGATAAAGAAATCGTTATTGATTTGGATAAAGTCAAAATCGAAATGCCTACAGACGAGACCAAGGTCGATCCCGCGTCGCTATTGACGGATGGAAAAGCAGATGCAACTAAAGAAGCCGCTTCTGAAAAGGCTGCCGCAAAACAATCTGCTGATGATGACCAAAAAGCGCTCGATGCGTTGATGAAAAAGTGAGTGCTGACCCGCTCGCCTCGCCTGCTTTTTCACGACCATTCAAACTTTTAGCGCTAGCGCTGGTAACAGCGATGGCTAGCTGGATGTATCAGTTATGGTCTACGGGACGGCTGGCCGCCAATAGTACGATTGCGCCATCGAATGGACTCATTTGGTTGCTCTGTGGATTAGCGTTGATGCTCTATACCTTGTTTGCTTTTTATACGAGCAAAACATCAATGAGCGAGACTCACCTCAAGCAAACATGGATTTGGGACAAAGAGGTTGCTCTTCCAGAATTGGTTTATGCCAAGCTCATCCGAGTGCGTGGCCTCGATTGGCTTATTGCGCCTCGTCTATACGTTAGAACCATGATGGGCAAATTTCACGTTTTTTATGCCTCCGAAAAACCGATGATTGATGCGTTTGAAAAACTCGTCATTTCTATCAATCAACGCGCGCTATAAATACAGCCCATAAAAAAACGCCCCGAAGGGCGTTTCTTGTATGCGCAGCAAGCTTTTACAGTTTTTGCGCTTGCATGAAGCTATCAAATTTAGCTTCTGTAAATCGGAACCACAGATTTGCATCAGCACGGAATTTAGAGTAGTCCGCATAGATTTTTTTCCAGTCCGCGTTCTTAGCACTGAGTTCAGCGTAAAGTGCTATCGACTCTTTAAACGCCAAAGACAACACGTCGTTCGTAAATGGGCGCAGCTTAGTGCCCTTGCCAACCAATTCCTTCAGCGCCGCTGGATTGCGGGCATCATATTTGGCTTGCATGTCAACATGTGCCACGGCTGCAGCTGCTTCCACAATGGCCTTGTTCTCTGCCGACAGTGCGTTGTAGGCTTTGTCGTTAATGAAGAAGTCGAGCTGTGGACCACCTTCCCACCAACCTGGGTAGTAGTAAAACGGTGCCACTTTGTTAAAGCCCAGCTTTTGATCATCGTATGGACCGACCCACTCTGCTGCATCAATCGTGCCTTTTTCTAAAGCCGTATAGATCTCACCGCCTGGAATGTTTTGCGGCACACCGCCCATACGCTCAAACACCTTACCAGCGAAGCCGCCGATGCGCATCTTCAAACCTTTGATGTCTTTAGCCGTTTTAATTTCCTTGCGATACCAGCCGCCCATTTGTGCGCCTGTGTTACCACCAGCAAAATTGATGATGTTGTACTTGGCGTAGAACTCGCGCATCAATTTCAAACCATTGCCTTCAAATGTCCAAGCCGACATTTGACGGCTATTGAGACCAAATGGAATGGCGCAACCCAATGCGAAGACTTCATTTTTACCAAAGAAATAGTACGGCGCTGTGTGACACATCTCCACTGAGCCTTGCTGCACCGCATCGACCACACCAAATGGTGGCGTAATCTCGCCACCTGCGTGAACGGAAATCTCAAACTTACCGCCCGACATGGCCTTCACATTTTTAGCAAAAACTTCAGCTGCGCCAAAAATAGTATCTAGCGCTTTAGGAAAGCTAGACGACAAGCGCCAGCGTACAGCGGCTTGTGCGTGAACGGCTGGCGCAGCGCCTGCAGCCAAGATACCCACAAGCCCTGCACCAGCAGTACCCGCAGAAGAGATAAGGGAACGACGATCCATATTGAACTCCAAATTAAAAAAGGAACTTCAATTGTAGAAATACCTACAGCTTTAAACAGTGGGGTTTCCCCTGTAATGTGTGATTACTTACGGGTTTTACCTGCGTATGCGTGTTTATTTGAAGTCATACGCCATTTGCTCTAGCATGGGTATGGATTCGCTCGTTCGAACACAGACATCAATATAAGAGGCAAACGTAGGCGATGCTTGAATGCCTTCATCCAGCAAGC
Source organism: Comamonadaceae bacterium (assembly GCA_025352965.1). Classification (GTDB taxonomy): domain Bacteria; phylum Pseudomonadota; class Gammaproteobacteria; order Burkholderiales; family Burkholderiaceae_C; genus JASGCK01. The sequence goes on along the minus strand of JANXRP010000119.1, from coordinate 3,295 downwards.
GTTGATTGTCAAACACGTAGTTCAGTTTGGCGAACGCACCATAAAGTGTGAGCGCACGCAAAATCAAAATGCGATTGACCTTGCCTAATTTGGCCTCAAAAAGTGGTACCAAGCTACGTAAATCCTCTAGGGCAACTTGTTGATATCGGTTTGAGATGGGTTCGGCACCACTGGCTTTGGCATAGGCAGCATCAATCTCCGAGAATCGATTGGCACGACTCATGCCAGCACTCACGTGATAAAGATCATGCCTGAGCGTAGGCTTCACACACAAAGCAACCAAGGCACTCGCACACCAATCGACAGGAATAATATCAATACGCTCAGCAGTTGCGCAAGTAAAGCGCTCTAAAGCAACTGCCATGCGAAAGACCCAAAAGATGCTTGGAGAAGGCGCGCAACCTAACTGACTATGCCCAACAACAATAGAGGGTCTTGCAACCACCAATGGAAAATGAGGTAACTCCTTTAAAGCCATTTCGGCTGCAATTTTCGATTGCGTATAGGGCACAAGATGCGGCTTGACATCTGAACCGTGCGCCCAAGATTCAGGAACAGGAGAGGCTAAGCCAGGGCCACAACTCATCGCCGTCCCCACTTGCAACCATCGCTCTAAAGAGCCATGCATGGAAACCGCCTTAGCCAGCGCGACGGTACTATCTACATTCATAGCCCATATTTTGGGATTATTAGAAAACGTAGCCAGTGCAGCGCAGTGAATGACATGCGTCACACCCGCCCATGCGGACATTGGCACAGCATCAATGCTAGACATATCTGCACAGACAATCTGATCCTGATGCACTTGCATCGTCAGCGGTTTTTTCTGAAATTTTTGCAAATTGCTGACGAGACGCTCTAACCCTTCGACCCTATTAGGCGCACGAACTAAAAAAATAGCACTGGAGAGCAAACCACGCACACCTAGCTCATAGGCAATAGCGCCCCCTATGAAACCAGTAGCACCTGTTATTAAAATTTTCACGATCTCATTGTTTTCAAAATAAGCGAGGTATTAGACCCACCAAAGGCAAACGAATTTGTCAAAATCGAAGCAATTTTTCCTTCTCTAGGGACAGCAGCCACATTGGCAGACTGGCAGCTGGAATCGATAGGGTCAAGACCTAAGGTCGCTGGTGTCGTTTGGGCTTGAAGTGTTGCAACGCAAAAGGCAGCTTCGACTGCACCCGTAGCACCGAGCAAGTGCCCATGCATCGACTTAGTCGCAACAGCGGCAGGTTGTGCGGCACCAAACACATGTACAAGCGCTTGCGACTCAATGACATCCCCCGCATCAGTGCCTGTTGCATGCGCATTGATACTGTCAATTTGTGATGGTGTCAGGCTCGCGTCTGCAAGCGCCATGCGCATGGCTCTGACTTGCCCATTGATATCAGGCTTCACCATCGAAGAAGCATCACAGGTGGACGCATAGCCAGCAACCTCGGCTAACGCCATCACGCCACGCCTGCGTGCGTGCTGCTCGCTCTCAAGGACGAATGCAGCAGCACCTTCGCCAATCACCAAACCAGATCGATTTGCAGAAAAAGGGCGGCAAGGTTGCGAATGATCAATCGTATTTTGATGCGTCGCCAGGACGCCTAATGCGCCCCAAGCCGCCATCACAACGGGAGCGAGCATCGCCTCAGATCCTCCCACGATTGCGACGTCTAACCGACCAGTACGAATAGCCCACATCGCCTCACCGATGGCCATCGTGGATGATGCGCACGCCACGCTATAAGTTTGATTTGGACCTTGAAAGCCATAGCGTAGGGCAATTTGCCCTGCCGCCGCATTTGCCATAATTTTGACCACGGTCATCGGGCGAAGAGGCGCTTTATCCACTAACTGGCGGTGATAGCTGGCCTCTGTTGTATGAAGGCCACCCATACCTGTACCCCAAAAAACACCCGCCCTCGGAGGCTCTGGGGCATTTTTAAGTTGTGCACTCAGACACGCTTGCGCAGCAACCGCTAACGCCATAGCCGTTGCTCTGTCGGTGCTGATAGTTGTGTACGAGCTCAAAACATGCTCGGCGGCGGCATCCAGCTGGGACATAAAAGCTGCTGGCGCACCAGGATACTGACGCCAAGCATCTGGAACATCCAAAAAATGCGAGCTTGGCCGACGCGTTGCACTGACCAAAGAATCTAGGCCTACGCCCAAATTCGTCAAACTACCAACGCCTGTTATCCAAACAGCTTGCGTCATTATTTTTGATGCGATTGAATCAATGCCACTAATTCACCCACAGTTGCAGGCAACGCCTCTGGTGCAACATCATCTAAGCTGACTTTAAAAGTTTCTTCAATAGAAAACAAAAGTTCTGCTACTGCAAGAGAGTCAAGGCCGACATCCGCCAGCCCAGAGTCTGCGGTCACACCCGATACATCAAGATGATGCTGCTCGTGTATGAGTGCCAAAAGATTGGTGAGGATGCTAGAAGAAATTGTCATTGATAGATTATCGCTTAGCCAGCTGGTCTGTGAATCTTTGTAAAGATGAGCTGATGCCTTTCGTATCCAAACCTTGCATCGCCATCAACACAGCAGGATCGCCATGCTCGATAAAGCTGTCCTCCAAACCCAATACCAGCAAGGACTTCAAGATGCCTGCCTTAGCCAGCACCTCAGCCACGGCACTACCAGCGCCGCCATTTACCGTGCCGTCTTCGACAGTCACCAGCGCGTCATGCGAATGAGCTATTTCGATTAATAACGCAGCATCCAGTGGTTTCGCCCAACGCATATTCACCACTGTGGCATCGAACGCCTCTGCCGCCTCCAGTGCAGGATACAACAGCGTGCCAAAGCTCAAAATCGCAATTTTTTTAGAAGCGGATGTACGGCGAATTTCGCCTTTGCCAAAAGGCAAGGCATCCAAATGCGTTGGCACCTCGGCACCGACACCCGCGCCACGCGGATAACGCACCGCCACAGGGTGCGATTGCTCGAAAGCCGTGCTGAGTAAGGCTCTTACTTCAGCCTCATCAGCAGGACACGCCACGCTCACATTGGGGATGCAACGCAAAAACGCGATGTCATAAGCACCGCAGTGCGTGGCACCATCCGCGCCCACAATGCCCGCACGGTCAAGCGCAAACACCACAGGTAGATTTTGAATCGCCACGTCGTGAATCAACTGGTCGTAGGCACGCTGCAAAAACGTGGAATAAATCGCGACGACGGGCTTCAAGCCCTCGCAAGCCAGTCCTGCTGCAAACGTCACAGCATGCTGCTCGGCAATGCCCACATCAAAGTACCGATCGGGGAAGCGGCGCTCAAACTCAACC
>JANXRP010000053.1 GCA_025352965.1 Comamonadaceae bacterium | reverse complement strand
CTTCTCGTTCCTGCTGGCGGGCATCGCGGCGGTGTCGTTGCTCGTCGGCGGCATCGGCATCATGAACATCATGCTGGTGAGTGTGACTGAGCGCACGCGCGAGATTGGTCTTCGGATGGCGGTGGGGGCAAGGGGTAAAGATATCTTGGCGCAGTTTTTGATTGAAGCGGTCACGCTCTCGCTGATTGGCGGTGCGATTGGTGTGGTGCTGGGTGCAGTCGCCACATGGGGTGTCGGTCAGTTTGCAGGATGGCAAGTCAGCATGAGTGCTGCCTCTATCTTGCTGGCGACAGGATTCTCAGCCTTTGTGGGCGTGTTTTTTGGGTTTTATCCAGCACGGCGAGCATCGAAACTCTTGCCGATTCAGGCCCTGCGGTACGAATAAGTCGTGCTCTCGTTAGAGCAGCACCAAGTTATCGCGGTGCACCATCTCAGGCTCGGCGGTGTAGCCGAGTAAGCGTTCAAATTCTGACGAGGATTTTTTGCAAATGAGCCTTGCTTCACTCGATGAATAGTTCGCAAGGCCGCGTGCAATGGGACTTCCAGCAGGATCACAAATCGCAATCACATCACCACGTGCGAAGTCACCCGTCACGCTCGTCATGCCTATAGGCAGCAAACTGACGCCATCGCCTACGAGTTTTTTAGTTGCGCCCGCATCGACTAAAACCGAGCCGCGTAGCTGCAAGTGATCGGCCATCCACTGCTTGCGAGCGTGCAGTTTTGGCTCGTCTGCCACAAATAAAGTACCAATTGCCTCGCCAGCTACCAAGCGCATCAGCACCTGTGGCTCGCGCCCCCAAGCCACCACGGTGGAGCAGCCCGAGCTAGCGGCGCGTTTGGCGGCCAGTACTTTGGTGAGCATGCCGCCTTTGCCGATACTGCTGCCAGCCCCGCCAGATATGGCCTCTAGGGCAGGGTCACCCGCTTGGGCTTGTTGGATAAGGGTTGCAGATGAGTCTTTGCGCGGATCGGCGCTAAAGAGCCCCGCTTGGTCGGTCAAGATGATGAGCGCATCGGCTTCGACCAAGTTGGCGACAAGTGCGCCCAGCGTGTCGTTGTCGCCGAATTTGATTTCGTCGTTGACAACCGTATCGTTTTCGTTGATGACGGGCACGACTTTGTGTTTGAGCAGTGTGAGCAGGGTCGAGCGAGCGTTTAAATAGCGCTCACGGTCAGCTAAGTCAGCGTGCGTGAGCAGCACCTGCGCACTGCGCGCGCCTGACTCACGCAGGCAGCTTTCGTACATTTGCACAAGCCCCATTTGCCCGACGGCGGCGGCGGCTTGCAGCTCGTGAATTTCTTTGGGGCGTACTGCCCAGCCAAGGCGTTTCATGCCTTCGGCAATCGCGCCACTAGAGACCATGATGACCTCTAGCCCTTGCTGGGTCAGCGCTGCAAGCTGTTCACTCCATGCACGAATCGCGGACTCGTCAAGACCACGCCCCTCGTTGGTGACGAGCGACGAGCCGACTTTGACGACGATACGTTTAGCGGAAGCGAGGGTCGTCATAGTCACGCACACCTAATTCTTTGGCTTCTTCCAGCTCTGCGACTACCGCAGGGCTATCCACAAAACGCGGATCGACATACACGGCAGGCTGAGTCGCCTCATGTACCTTGTGGATGTAGTTGAAGATGTCACGAATGAGCCCCTCGCAGCCCTCGCGTGTGAGCGCGGAAATTTCAAACACAGGCCCCTTGTATTTGAAGCGTTTGATAAAGTCTTTAACCTTGGCCACGCGCACTTCGTTGTCCACCATGTCCAGTTTGTTCAGCACCAACCAGCGTGGCTTGTCGTACAAATCTTGGTCGTATTTTTTAAGCTCGTTCACAATGGCTTTGGCTTGTTTGACTGCATCCACACCGTCAAATTGCTGCTCTTCGGGCGCAAAGTCCACAAGATGTAAAAGCAAACGCGTGCGCGACAGATGCTTTAAGAATTGATGACCCAACCCAGCACCTTCAGCCGCGCCTTCAATCAGGCCAGGCACATCTGCCACCACAAAGCTTTGCTCTGCGGCGACGCGCACCACGCCTAAATTGGGATGCAGTGTGGTGAAAGGATAGTCGGCAATTTTGGGACGCGCGTTGCTAATCGCAGCAATTAAAGTCGATTTGCCAGCGTTAGGCATGCCGAGCAAGCCGACATCAGCTAAGACTTTGAGCTCTAGCTTGAGTTCTTTTTTTTCACCAGGCCAGCCTGGGGTTTTTTGGCGCGGTGCGCGGTTAATAGCACTTTTAAAGCGCATATTGCCAAAGCCGCCATCTCCACCTTTGCAAATGCAAATTTTCTCGCCAGGATTGAGCATCTCATACAGCACGTCACCTGTTTCCGCGTCAGAAATGATGGTGCCTACAGGCATCTTCAAAATGATGTCGTCGGAGGCTGCGCCGAACATATCGGAGCCCATGCCGTTTTCGCCTTTTTTGGCTTCGTAACGGCGCGAATAGCGGAAATCGATCAAGGTGTTGAGGTTGACATCAGCCACGGCAAACACCGACCCGCCACGTCCACCATCGCCGCCATTGGGGCCACCAAACTCTTTGTATTTTTCGTGACGAAACGAGACGCAGCCAGCTCCGCCGTCGCCTGCGACTACGTCAATATCTGCTTCGTCAATAAATTTCATAAGGGTCTAACTATAAATAAAAAAAGCCCCGTCATATGAACGGGGCTTCTTGGCAAGCGAACGCTTAAGAAGCTTATGCAGCCACTGGTGTGATATCAACCATGTGCTTGTTTAAAGCACCACGGTGTGCAAAGCTGACCGTGCCTGCAGCGAGTGCAAACAAAGTGTGGTCTTTGCCGATACCGACATTGTTACCTGGGTGAAACTTGGTGCCGCGCTGGCGAACGATGATGGCACCGCCATCAACCACTTCGCCGCCGAAGCGTTTCACGCCTAGCATTTTTGGCTGGGAATCCCGGCCGTTTCGCGTGGAGCCGCCGCCTTTTTTTTGTGCCATGGTGCGTAGCTCCCTATTTAGACGTTCACAGAGTCGATAGACAACTCGGTGTAATTTTGACGATGCCCTTGGCGCTTTTGATAGTGCTTACGGCGGCGCATTTTGAAGATGCGAACCTTGTCGTGACGACCGTGAGAGACCACGGTGACTTTGACCGTCGCGCCGCTTACCAAGGGAGTGCCTACTTTGAGAGAGTCGCCGCTGCCAACAGCGAGGACTTCAGTAATCACAACCTCTTGGCCAACGTCAGCAGCGATCTGTTCTACTTTAATTTTTTCACCAACAGCAACTTTGTATTGTTTGCCGCCAGTTTTTATGACTGCGTACATATGAACCTTAAGATTAAAAGATCTTCCCTGAACCATTCAGGCGAAGCCCAGCATTATAACCTGCAAGATAGAATCAACGGCTATGCCCATTTCCCCTCCAATCCCCCTCTACCAATCCCTCGTGGAGACCGACATGCTGGCTGTGGATGAGGTGATCTCCCAAAGACTCGCCTCCGATGTCCCGTTAGTTGGGCAAGTGTCCCAGTACATCATTGCAGCGGGGGGTAAGCGACTGCGTCCTGTGCTTTTGCTTTTGATGTGCGGCGCTTTAGGCTACAAGGGACAAAATAGACTCGCCATGGCAGCTGTGGTGGAGTTCATCCATACGGCAACGCTGCTTCATGACGATGTGGTGGACGAATCGACCCTGCGCCGTGGCCGTCCGACGGCTAATGAATCTTTCGGCAATCCTGCCAGCGTCTTAGTGGGTGATTTTTTGTACTCCCGCGCCTTTCAAATGATGGTGGAGACGAACAATATGCGCGTACTGGCTACGCTTGCCGAGGCCACTAATGTGATTGCCGAGGGTGAGGTCATGCAGCTGATGAATATGCACGATGCATCGCTCACGCCAGAGGCGTACTTGCATGTCATCGAGTCTAAAACAGCCAAGCTGTTTGAGGCCAGCAGTCGCTTAGCGGCGATTTTGAACGATTCGAATGCCTTGATTGAGCAAGCCTGTGGGACGTATGGCGCGGCTTTAGGCACAGCGTTCCAGTTAATTGACGATGTGCTTGACTATGCAGGTGATGCGGCCCAGATGGGTAAAAATTTAGGAGACGATTTGCGTGAAGGTAAGACGACACTGCCGCTTATTGTTGCCATGCAGCGCGCAAGCAGTGCCGACCAAACCTTGATTCGTACCGCGATTGAAGAGGGAGACGTGAGTCAGCTTGAGGCTGTGAGCCGTATTGTTAAATCCACTGGTGCACTAGATGCCAGTTTGGACTTTGCCAAAATTCAAGCGCAGCGTGCGGTGGAGGCCCTCTCCCCCTTGCCAGATAGTGCTTATAAGACTGCGTTGCTTGAGCTACCCCTACTATCTTTGAAGCGCACCAGCTAATTGACTTATGGGAATGATCTACGTGACCCCCATGTTTGCCATCACAGCCTTTGTGCTGTTTGGCCTGTGCATTGGCAGCTTTTTAAATGTGGTTATTTATCGGCTTCCCAAAATTCTGGAGGCGCAGTTTGAAGAAGCACCTGAAGCAACTGGGTCAGCGCTTTCGCTTAGCAATCCGCCGTCCACCTGTGGGCACTGCGGACACCGTATTCGTTGGTTTGAAAACATCCCTGTGCTGAGTTTTATTTTTTTGCGTGGTCGTTGCTCTGCGTGTCATGCCAAGATTAGTCTGCGCTATCCCCTTATCGAATTGGCAACGAGTGTCATTTTTGCGTATTGCGCATGGCGCTGGCATTTCACGGCAACTGCTGCCGTCTACGCCTTATTGGGTGCGGCTTTGCTGAGCTTGTCCGTGATTGATTGGGATACCACCTACTTGCCCGACGACATCACCGTGCCGCTCACTTGGGCGGGTTTGATAGCGGCAGGATTGGGGTTGCTACCGACTGTGACGTTGCATCAATCGCTGGCAGGAGCGGCAGTGGGTTACCTTTCGCTTTGGTTGATTTTTTGGGCGTTTAAATTAACAACGGGTCGCGATGGTATGGGTTATGGCGATTTCAAACTTTTTGCGGCGATTGGCGCATGGCTTGGCTGGCAGGCCTTGATTCCAGTGGTCTTGGTTGCGGCAAGCCTTGGTGCTGTGGTGGGGTTGATGATGAAATGGACGCACCGTGAGCGTTTGATTGATGGCATCAGTGGCTATGTGCCTTTTGGGCCATTTTTAGCGATCGGCTCGGTGCTGAAGCTTGTGACGGACTGGCAGTTATGAAGCTACTTGGCAAAAAACTACTGGGTCTGACGGGCGGCATCGGCAGTGGCAAAAGTACGGTTGCAAGTATGCTGCGCGAGTTGGGGGCGATGGTTGTGGACGCTGATGCAATCTCGCGTGCTACCACAGCAGCAGGCGGCAGTGCTATGGCAGCTATCCGCATAGCGTTTGGCGACGATTTTGTCGATGCTACGGGTGCGCTTGATCGCGCAAAAATGCGGGAGTTGGTTTTTGTGGATGCTGCAGCCAAGCAAAAGTTAGAGGACATCACGCATCCGCTCATCAAGCAAGCGATGCAAAACCAGATAGCGGCGGCAACAACGCCTTGGGTGGTGCTGGATCTGCCGTTGTTGGCTGAAGCAGGCAGCTTTGATGGCTGGAAGCCCTTGCTGGATAAGGTCTGTGTGGTCGATTGCTTGGAGAGCACACAAATTGCACGTGTCATGGCACGCAGCCAAACTCCAGAATCGCAAGTAAGGTCCATCATGGCAAATCAAGCCAGTCGCGCTGCTAGGTGCGCGATTGCCGATGCGGTTATTCATAACGAAGGGCTCACATTTGACGCTCTTGGGCAGACAGTCGCTCGCGTCTTTGCAAAGCTGCAATAATCGACCCGTGATTTTTTACGAACATCCTTTTAACGAACGCATCCGAACGTACTTACGTTTGGAACATTTATATGCCCGTATGGATGCGCTGGCAGGTCGTGATTCCTCAGTGGATCACCACTATGCGCTGTCCACCTTATTTGAAATCATGGACATCGCGGGTCGCGCGGAGCTGAAGACCGATGTCCTAAAAGATCTTGATAAGCAAAAAAATGCGCTGCTGCCGTACCGAGGTAATCCAGCTATTGACGAAGCAGCACTGAACCATGTGATCACCGAGCTTGATCAATCCTTTGCCAGTTTGAGTCAAACGCCTGGCCGCGTCGGTGGGTTGCTGGGTGAAAACGATTGGCTGATGTCGGTGCGCAGTCGCGCCAGCATTCCAGGCGGCACGTGCTCATTTGATTTGCCTGCCTATTACGCATGGCAGCACTTGGAAGCGTCTGCGCGCCAACAAGATTTGAAGCCTTGGATAGAGGCTGTGCAGCCGATGCACACCGCCGTGACGCTACTCATGCGTTTGGTGCGCGAGTCAGGTGGCGCACAGAAGATGGTTGCGACGGCAGGGCATTTTCAGCAGTATGTACAGCAGGGCAAGCCGTATCAGTTGGTGCGTATTCAGCTAGACGAGGGTCTTGGTGTCGTGCCCGAGATGTCGGTAAATCGGCTCTTGGTCACGGCGAGATTTGTTAAATTTTCAGTCACCGAGCGAGCACTACAAACGCCAAACGACATCTCGTTTGAACTCACGCTTTGTCACTAAGCCAACCTAGTACGGGTAAGGCACCCGGCAAGATAGGTGCCACGTTAGGCGGTAATGTCACCCATTCAAAGGTTTGACCTTCATGCATGGTCAGTTGCCCGCTCCATTGACTCACTTTGCAAAAATGCAGCCTCACCAAAGCATGCGGATAGTCCACCATTTGGGCGCGCCAAATAGCCGTGTGCGCTGCGCTAATCGTGATGCCAATTTCTTCAATCAACTCGCGGTGCAGTGCTTGCACCACAGTCTCGCCAACTTCTAACTTGCCACCTGGGAATTCCCAGTAACCCGCATAGACTTTCCCTTCCGGGCGCGTGGTCATCAAGTAGCGACCTTGGCTGTCGATCAAAACGCCAACAGCGACTTCGGTGATGTTTCGATTTAGGCTGCGCGGCAAGTCAGCATCCGCAACCAAAGCTTTATTTGGCATGGTTTCCCACGTAATCCTTCGCAAACTGATACGCCACACGGCCTGAGCGCGAGCCACGTTCTAGTGCCCACACCAGCGCATGCGGGCGAGCGGTAGCAAACTGGCTTGCAGGAACGCCTAAATGCGCCAGCCATTGATTTGCAATCGTGAGGTACTCATTCTGCGTGAATGGATAAAAACTGACCCATAAGCCAAAGCGTTCGGAGAGTGAAATTTTTTCTTCCACGCCTTCGCCAGGGTGCACTTCGCCATCATCTGTGTGCTGATACGTCAGGTTTTCTTTCATGTACTCGGGCAGCAAATGGCGGCGATTGCTGGTCGCATAAATCAGTACATTGGGCGTGGATGCGGCGACCGATCCATCCAGAACTGACTTCAACGCCTTGTAGCTGGACTCGCCATCTTCAAAGCTGAGGTCATCGCAAAATACGATAAATTTTTCAGGTCGATTAGCGGTGATATCGACGATGTCAGACAAGTCCACCAAGTCAGCTTTGTCCACTTCAATCAGTCGCAAACCTTTGCTGGTAAAGGCGTTCAAGCATGCCTTAATGAGCGACGATTTACCCGTGCCACGTGCGCCTGTCAAGAGGACATTGTTGGCTGGCAGTCCGTTTACAAAGTGCTCGGTATTGCGAGCAATTTTTTCTTTCTGTACGTCAATTTCTTTTAAATCATCGAGCGAGAGTTTTGCAATGTGTTGCACGGGTTCCAGCGATCCATGCCCCGATGCCCGCTTGCGGTAACGCCAAGCTACAGCAGTACTCCAGTCGGGTGCTTGCAGTGGTTGGGGCAGAGCCGCTCCAAGTTTTTCGGTCAGCGTTTCAATGCTGAGGACTAAGCGTTCAATGAGTTGTTCGGTGTTATTCATGATTCTTAAAAATTACGATCTGTAGTCCGCATTAATGGTCACGTATTCGTGTGACAAGTCACAAGTCCACACCGTGTCTGAGACTGAACCACGCCCAAGGTTGACACGCACCGTAATTTCAGATTGCTTCATCACGCGCTGTCCGTCGGCTTCTTGGTAGTCAGGATGACGTCCCCCATTTTTTGCTACGCACACATTGTCCAAATACAAGTCGATTTTGTTTTGATCGAGATCTGTAATACCTGCGTAACCCACCGCCGCCAAGATGCGCCCAAGATTTGGGTCGCTTGCAAAGAAAGCGGTTTTGACGAGTGGCGAGTGGGCAATCGCGTAGCCAGCTTTAAGACATTCTTCTGTCGTGCGTCCGCCGTCAATCGTAAGCGTGATGAACTTGGTAGCGCCTTCGCCGTCACGCACAATGCTATGCGCCAAATACTGCGCCACTTGCAAGAGCGCTGCCTTGAAAGCCATAGCAGACGTGGCTTGCAGGCCAGTAATGCGTGGCATGGCGCTTGCGCAACTGGCCATCACCATGAACGAATCATTGGTTGATGTATCGCCGTCCACGCTGATGCGATTGAAGGATGCATTGGCAATATCCGAGGTCATGGCTTGCAACACGTCGGCATCGATGTTGGCATCGGTCGCAATATAGCCCAGCATCGTCGCCATGTTGGGGCGGATCATGCCCGCGCCTTTGCTAATGCCCGTGATCGTGACCACGTGCCCATCAATCGTCACTTGTACGCTTTTGGCCTTGGCTTGCGTGTCAGTCGTCATGATGGCGTGAGCGGCGCGGTACCAATTATTTTCACCGGTATTTGACTTTAGGTTTTCAATCGCGGCAGGCATACCTGCCATGACACGCTCGACAGGCAGAGGCTCCATGATGACGCCTGTGGAGAAGGGCAGCACTTGCGAGGCTGATATGGCGAAGCCACTCTTGCTTAATTCATCGGCAAGCCTTGTGCAGCAAGCCCGAGCGGCAGCCATGCCCTCTGTGCCCGTACCCGCATTGGCGTTGCCCGTGTTGATCACAAGTGCACGAACACCGCTTCGTGTGGTTGCTAAAACCTCTTGGCAAATCTGCACTGGCGCAGCACAAAAACGATTGGTGGTGAACACACCTGCAACCGATGCGCCTTCGGGCAAAAGCATGACGGTGAGGTCATCGCGATTTGCCTTGCGAACGCCAGCTTGTGCAATGCCGACACGGATACCAGCGACAGGATGCAAGTCAGAGGCTTGAATGAGGGGGAGGTTAACGGCCATGTCTGGTGGTTCTCTACAATAAATGAATGATAAAAAAACTGATGCTGATTATCGCCGCGCTCGTGTTGTTTCACGGCACAGCTGAGGCTTGGACGCATTCAGACCACACGGCGTATCGCACAAGCAAACGTCCGCCTAGTCGCGCATTTACGGCAGTGGTCACGCATGTGACGGATGGCGACACCCTTTGGGTTTCTAAAGGGAATGGCGAGCAAGCCATCGATGTGCGATTGCAAGGCATTGACGCACCAGAGATTTGCCAAGATTATGGCAAGTCTGCGCAAGCGGCTCTCGCGCGCCGAGTGTTGCATCAAACGGTGAGCGTCACCAGCAAAGCCCGCGATAAATATGGACGCATGGTTGCCAAAGTAAGCGTGGGTGGTGAAGACCTGGGCGCGTGGTTAGTGGCAAATGGCCATGCTTGGTCGAATCACTATCACCAGTCGCTAGGTACTTATGGCCAACAAGAAACGGCTGCAAAGCAAGCGGGGCGTGGCCTGTGGGCTGGCGGTTACCCTGTAGAACCCAAGCTATTTCGCAAGCGAACTAAGTGTCACAAATCTTAACGCCCTGCGTTCGCGTCCGCCACAGTTAGCGCTGTCATATTCACAATACGCCGCACCGTGGTGCTGGATGTGAGGATGTGAACAGGCTTGGCCGCACCAAGCAGGACGGGGCCCACTGCGATATTCCCGCCTGCTGCTGTTTTGAGCAAGTTGTAGGCAATGTTGGCCGCATCAATGTTAGGCATCACCAATAAATTGGCTTCACCAGTCAAAGTGTTATTTGGCATGATGGCTCTGCGTGCGGTTTCGTCTAGTGCCACGTCACCGTGCATTTCGCCATCCACTTCTAACCACGGGGCTTGTACGCGCAAGAGTTCCAAGGTTTGACGCATTTTGATTGCGCTTGGATTTTGACTAGAGCCAAAATTGCTATGCGAGAGCAGTGCAGCTTTTGGCTTGACACCAAAACGCTTCATTTCGTGGGCTGCCATGATGGTGATCTCGGCTAGCTGCTCGGCGGTGGGGTCGTAGTTGACATGGGTGTCTACTAAGAAGACTTGGCGATCGGGCAGCATGAGTCCATTCATACACGCATAGGTGCTGATGCCCGCGCGCTTGCCAATCACTTGATCGATGTAGCCAAGGTGATAGTCCGTCGTTGCCCACGTGCCGCAAATCATGCCATCGACATAGCCTTTGCTGAGCATCATGGATGAAATGAGTGTCAGGCGGCGGCGCATTTCAATTTTGGCTAGTTGCTGCGTCACACCTTTGCGCTCGGTGAGTGCGTGGTAGGTTTGCCAAAAATCTTGGTAACGCTCATCGTGCTCGACATTGACTACGTCGTAATCTTGTCCTTGCTTGAGACGCAGTCCAAATTTTTCTACGCGCTCGGCAATCACGGACGGGCGACCGACCAAGGTTGGATGTGCGAGTCCCTCGTCTACCACAATTTGAATCGCTCTGAGGATGCGTTCTTCTTCGCCTTCGGCATAGACCACGCGTTTTTTGTTTGCTTTCTTTGCGGCAGCATAAATCGGCTTCATCGTCGTGCCAGAGGCATAGACAAAGGTTTGTAGTTGCTCGCGATACGCGGTCATGTCTTTGATGGGACGTGTGGCCACGCCAGAGTCCATCGCAGCCTGTGCCACCGCTGGCGCAATCATGACCATGAGGCGTGGATCGAAAGGTTTTGGAATCAAGTACTGCGGACCAAAGGCAAGCTGCTCGCCCGCATAGGCGGCGGCGACGACTTCGCTTTGCTCCGCTTGCGCAAGCTCGGCAATGGCGCGAACGGCGGCGATTTCCATCTCATCGGTAATGGTGGATGCACCCGCATCCAAAGCACCGCGGAAGATATACGGAAAGCACAGCACGTTGTTGACTTGGTTGGGATAGTCGGTGCGACCTGTTGCCACAATCGCGTCGTCACGCACAGCATGCACCTCGTCGGGATTGATTTCGGGGTTTGGGTTAGCCAAAGCCAAAATGACAGGTTTGGCTGCCATTGACTTGACCATGTCTTGCTTGAGCACGCCGCCAGCGGAGAGCCCTAAAAAGATGTCGGCACCTTTCATGACTTCGGCCAAGGTGCGTGCGTCCGTCTTTTGTACGAACTGGATTTTGTCTTCGTCCATTAGCTCGGTGCGGCCTTCATAAACAACGCCTGCCAAGTCGGTGACAAAAATGTTTTTACGTGGGATACCCAGTTTGAGCAAGAGCCCAAGGCAAGCTAGCGCCGCAGCACCTGCGCCGCTGGTCACCAGTTTGACCTTGGTAATGTCTTTGCCTGTGACTTTGATGCCATTTAAAACCGCAGCACCCACCACAATGGCGGTGCCGTGTTGGTCGTCATGGAAGACGGGAATTTTCATGCGCTCGCGCAGCTTACGCTCAACGTAAAAACAATCAGGTGCTTTGATGTCCTCTAAGTTAATGCCGCCAAAAGTGGGCTCTAGGGACGCAATGATGTCCACCAGCTTGTCTAAGTTATCGCGCTCATCAATTTCGATGTCGAACACATCAATCCCCGCGAACTTTTTGAACAAGACAGCCTTGCCTTCCATCACGGGTTTGGCGGCGAGGGGGCCGATATTGCCAAGTCCTAGTACGGCCGTGCCGTTGGTAATGACGGCAACTAAATTGCCACGAGCCGTATATTTAAAAGCGTTCGTAGGATCTTTCACAATTTCTTCGCAAGGCGCGGCGACGCCTGGTGAGTAAGCTAGTGCTAAGTCGCGCTGGTTACTTAATTGCTTGGTAGCGGCAATTTGAATCTTGCCCGGGACGGGGAACTCGTGATAATCAAGCGCTGCGGCGCGGAGTTCGGATGCTTTAGAAGCCGTGTTGTCAGTTGTCATGTTCGTTACGATCGGCTAAATTAGCCGCCGTCAGTTTTTGTAAGAATGTTGGATTTTAGCCCTCAATGCCTACTCAAAACACCGTAGTTTCCACTACTCCCGAGGCCTCGCAAAGTACCTCTATCTCCGTTTTTTCGTGGGTATTGATCTTTGCCACCCCCGCGTTTTGGAGCATCAATTATTTAGTCGCTCGCACGGCTCCCGCCTTTATCGCACCGCATATGCTGGCTTTGACTCGCTGGGGAATCGCTGCGTTATTGCTGGGCATCTTTGCTTGGCCCGAGCTTAAAGCGAAGCGTCACTTGATTTGGCAAGAGCGCTGGCATTGCCTCGTGTTAGGGATGCTGGGGATGTGGATGTGCGGTGCTTGGGTTTATATTGGTGCCCGTACCACGTCGGCCAACAACATTGCGCTCATCTACGCGTTATCACCCGTGTTTATTGCCTTAGCAGCTGCTTTATTTTTAAAAGAGCACTTGCGCAAACGCCAATGGCTAGGTGTTGTATTGGCCTTGCTGGGGCTGGTGCATGTGGTCATTCAAGGGCATTGGGCCACGATTATGAACACCGAATTTGTCGCTGGTGACGGCTGGATTTTGGGCTGCGCCATTGCTTGGGCGGTTTACTCTATCTTGCTCAAACGCTGGCCCAGTCCCTTTAGCCCGTTGGCTCGGTTGGTGCTTATTGCGGTTGCGGGGGCATTTTTTACGCTTCCCTTGGCATTGCTGGAAGCCGCGTCTGGTATGGCTTACAGCCAGACCGTTTGGGGCTGGACGACGTTGCTCATTGTGCTGGCCGCCGCGGTGTTTCCAAGTTCTGGCGCCTACCTTGCGTACTCGATGCTGCAAAAACGCATTGGCGCCGCGCGTACGGCCTTGGTCCTCTACCTTGGGCCTTTGTACGCGGCAGCGCTTGCGTGGTTTGCCCTAGGTGAGCCGCTGCACATTTATCACGCTATTGGCGCGGCGATCATCTTGCCAGGGATATTTTTGGCTTCTCAGTCAAAGCAGCCAAATTAAACAGGTGAGGCTACCGTGATCGGGTGCGCAGGCGTTTTCACACGCACGGGCATCGCTGGAAACCGCACTGGCGTTGGCTTGCCAGCCAGTGTGCTCGCCAAGGCACGGCTGGCGTGCATCACAGGCATGACGTAGGGTAGTACTTGAATTTTGCCACTCACGAAGCCGTACTGCGCGCAATCGCCCAGTGCAAAGATGGCGGAGTCGCTGGTTTGTAAAAATTCGTCCACCACAACCCCACGATCCGTTGTCAATCCCGCATCCTTGGCTAGTTGGACGTTGGGGCGTAGGCCGACGGCGCTCAGGATTAAATCAGCTTTTAGCATTTCTCCATTGGCGAGCGTGAGACGAATTCGGTTTTCGTGTTTCTGCGCAGCTTCTACTGCTGTGCCGAAATGCCAAGTCACGCCAAGCGGCGCAAGCTTGCTTTGCAGTGCTAGGCTGGTGTCCTCGTCAATTAGCGCGGCTAGTGCTCTTGGCGCAGGATCAATCACGCTGACGGTGTGACCACCGAGCGCGAGGTCATTGGCAAATTCGCAGCCAATCAACCCCGCGCCCATGATGGCGACATGCTTTGGCGTTCCATCCAGCTTGGCATGAAAGACAGCAAAGTCCGTCAGGGAGTTGACGGATAAGACTTCTTGCGCCGCATCTCCAGCAACGGGCACGCGGATCGGGCTTGCGCCCAGCGCCATGACCAAACGGTCATAGTTGAAATTACCTTTATCGGTATGCACCACTCGCGCCTGTGCATCAATTTTGTGGACGCAGGTGTTGGCGATGAGTGTGACGTTTTGCGTCTCTGCTATTTTGGCGGCTGGTGTGGTGATCAACTGCGCAGGCGTGCGCCTTTGTGCCAAGGCGTTCGATAGCGTGGGCTTGGCGTAAAAGTCGCCGTTGTCCGCGCAGACCAGAATGATTGGCTGCAAAGCCATACTGGATAAGGCTTCCAGCTTACGCAACTCGCGTACCGTGCTCCATGCCGCAAGGCCTGAGCCGATGATGACGATGGGTACAGTCATGACGCTTGGCTTAAATTTCAACCACTTCAAAGTCGGCTTTGGCTACACCGCAATCAGGGCAAGCCCAAGAGTCAGGGATATCGGCAAAGCGTGTGCCAGCGGCGATGCCGTCTTCAACTCGGCCAACAGCCTCGTCATATACAAAACCGCAAACGATACAAAGATAGGTTTTCATGGGGATTCTTTCAAAAATATAGATAGATGGAAATAGGTCGTGCAGAGAGCAAAAAACTTACGCGGTCACAAATTAAGCAGTGACTTTCGCAAGCTGAGCCTTGTAGTGATTGGCGTGACGCTCTTCCACCTTGGCGAGCGCTGCAAAACGCTTTTGCGCCTTCTCAAGCGTTGCTTTAAATTGCGCGGCATGAATTTTTGACTCTTCAATTTGCTCGTCCATTTCAGCTACGGCGGCGGCGTTACCCTCTGCTTCAGCCGTTTTGCGGAACGTCGGGTACATCTCGGTGTACTCGTAGGTCTCGCCATCAATCGCAATTTGCAAGGCTTTGGCAGGTGTCATCGTGGCTGCTGGATAGAGCAAGTCCAGGTGGCCAAAGGCGTGCATGACTTCTTGATCAGCAGTGGCTTCAAAGGTTTTGGCGGTCTCCTCATCGCCCGCAGCCCTTGCCAATTTGGCAAAGTAGCGGTACTTGATGTGCGCCATGCTCTCGCCCGCAAACGCAGACTCTAAGTTGGCAAAGGTTTTGATGTCGGGGCGCTGGTTAGCTTGGCTCATGGTTTTACTCCTGTTGAAAATTAAAGAAATTTATTAATACAGGACGGATGGTAGTGATTAACTATAGTTCAGTCTAATTGAAAATATCTAATCGATTGATAGGGACTATCAAATCTTTTACTCA
>JANXRP010000050.1 GCA_025352965.1 Comamonadaceae bacterium | reverse complement strand
TAGTAGCCCTTAGCCCACCAAATGGTGATCTTCTCTTGTGCGAACGCAGTGCTGGTCGTCACAGCGCCCATGGCGAGCAAACTAGCCGCCAAAATTAATTTCAACTTCATGGATATCTCCTATAAAAATGGTAGCGCTATCTTAAAACGCTTTACGCTAGGCTGACATAGGTGTTTACCTGAACACCCTTGCTTTTCTTATGTTTTTATTGGCATTCAGGCACAACGGTGACCAGCGGCTTACCCGCATAAAAATTAGCCAAGTTGAGCAGTGCTAAGTCCGCCATCGCTTTGCGGGTATCGGTTGTCGCGCTTCCCACATGCGGCAAGAGCGTCACGTTATCTAGCGCAAAAAATGCTTCGGGCACATTGGGTTCGCCATCAAACACATCAAGACCTGCGCCTGCAATGGTTTTATTTTGCAGTGCATGAATGAGCGCCGTTTGATCGACCACCGTGCCACGTGCCACATTAATCAGGTAGCCATCTTTGCCGAGCGCTGCTAGCACCTCGGCGTTAATCATGCCCTTGGTAGCCGCGCCGCCAGGTGTAATCACAACCAAAAAATCTACATTTGCGGCTAGCTCTTTAGCTGTCGTATAAAACGTAAAAGGCAAATCGCTCTTGGCAGAGCGTGCCGTGTAGCTAATGGGCATATCAAACGCCGCACAGCGTTTGGCAATGGTTTTACCAATGCGCCCCATACCCACAATGCCCACGCGAGAACCACTCACCTTGCGCTGCAAGGCCATCGGGCCTTTGGCCAACCATTGCCCTTGGCGTACATACTGATCGGCCTGCGGCAAACGACGCGCGGCGCAAAGCATGAGTCCGAGCGCCAGATCAGCCACATCATCATTCAGCACATCAGGCGTATGCGTGACTTTGATGCCTAAATCGTTAGCGGCTGCGGTATCCACGCCGTCATAACCCACGCCAATCACAGAGACCATTTTTAAATTAGGCATTTGCGCCATCAACGTGCGCGGCACCTTGGCTTCGCCCGAACCCACAATGGCGCGGATCTTGGAGGCCACGCCAGCAAAGGCTTGTGGGTCTGTTTGATGGGTGCGGTCATGGACGGTGTAGAGGCTGTCAATTTGCGCGCGCGCATAGGGCGGCAGAGGCATGACGAGGAGGACATCAGGTTTATTAGTGCTCATATCGGGAAATTGCTAAGTTGAAAACGCCCAAGTATGCCCATAATCGGAATCATATTTTTTAATGAGAGCAACATGACGGACAACAACCCAAGCAAACCCCAGCAAAAGCAAGAAAAACAAAGCCCTCAAGGCATGAGCCACAACCCCAACGTCGATTCCAAGCTCCGTAGCCAAGCTTGGTTTGGCCGCCAAGACCGCGATGGCTTTGCGTATCGCTCATGGGTCAAGGGCAAAGGCGTGCCGCACGATCAATTTGATGGTCGCCCTGTGATTGGTATTTGCAACACGTTCTCTGAGCTCACACCTTGCAATTCGCATTTCCGCACAATCGCCGAGCAGGTCAAGATTGGCGTGTACGAGGCGGGCGGCTTCCCGCTTGAATTCCCTGTGATGAGCCTTGGCGAGACCTTACTGCGCCCCACCGCCATGTTGTATCGCAATCTTGCCAGCATGGACGTGGAAGAATCCATCCGTGGCAACCCAATTGACGGCGTTGTGCTGCTGATGGGTTGCGACAAAACCACGCCCAGCTTGGTGATGGGAGCGGCCAGTGCGGACTTACCCACGATTGGCGTCTCGGGTGGCCCGATGCTCAACGGCAAATGGCGCGGCGGCGAACTGGGCAGCGGCACAGGCGTGTGGAGCATGAGCGAGCAAGTCCGCGCTGGCACACTCAAACTAGAAGAGTTTTTTGAAGCCGAGAGCTGCATGCACCGCAGCCATGGCCACTGCATGACCATGGGAACTGCATCCACGATGGCCAGCATGGTCGAAGCTCTGGGCCTTGGCCTGCCTGGCAACGCGGCGTATCCAGCTGTGGACGGGCGGCGCAATGTACTGGCCCGCATGGCAGGGCGGCGCATTGTCGACTTGGTCAAGCAAGACATCAAAATCTCGCAAATCTTGACCCGAGAAGCTTTTGAAAACGCCATCAAAACGCTGGCGGCGATTGGCGGCTCAACCAATGCCGTCATCCATTTAATAGCGATGGCGGGACGTTTGGGCGTTGAACTCAAACTAGAAGACTTTGATCGCTTAGGTAGCGATTTGCCGTGCCTAGTCAACTTGCAGCCTAGCGGCAAACATTTGATGGAAGATTTTTGCTATGCAGGTGGTTTGCCTGTGGTGATGAAAGAAATCAAAGACCATTTGCACTTGGATGCGATAACCGCCAACGGCTTTACGGTTGGCGAAAACATTGCGGATGCGGTGAACTACAACACCGACGTCATCATGCCACTCGATAAACCTTTTAAAGACAAAGCAGGCATTGTCATTTTGCGCGGCAATCTGTGCCCACGCGGCGCGGTCATTAAGCCCAGCGCTGCCACGCCAGCGCTCTTGCAGCACACAGGCCGTGCGGTGGTGTTTGAGAACATCGAAGAGTTTCACGCGACCGTCGATAACGAAGACTTAGACATCGATGAGAGCTGCGTGATGGTGCTCAAAAATTGCGGGCCTAAAGGCTATCCAGGTATGGCAGAAGTCGGCAATATGCCGCTGCCGCAAAAGATATTGCGCAAAGGCATTACCGACATGGTGCGCGTGAGTGATGCTCGCATGAGCGGTACGGCGTATGGCACTACAGTGCTGCACACCGCCCCAGAGGCCGCAGCGGGCGGGGCTTTGGCGATTGTGCAAAACGGCGATCTCATCACGCTAGATGTGGCAGGACGCAGTTTGCACTTACACGTCAGTGATGAAGAAATCGCCAAACGACTAGCGAAGTGGAAGCCGCTAGAGCCCAAGCTTACATCTGGATACTGGAAACTCTATACCGACACGGTTCTACAAGCTGACGAAGGTGTGGATTTAGATTTCTTGCGTGGCAAACGCGGTGCGTTTATCCCACGTGATAACCACTAAACCTGCTCAGGCCTTACCAACTGCCAGCTAGCTAGTTTTCCGCCAACAAACGTGCAGTCCACATACGAATTGCCGTTGTCTGTCCAGCGGAAAACCTCTAGCTGCGCATCCTTCTCGGACTGCAATACGCCTAAGCTTTTGGTTAGTGCCACGAGGTGCAAAAGCGACCAACCCACTTTAAGCCTGACGCTAAGCATTACGGCACTATCAATATAGCCCACGGGGCGGTTAGCAGCGCGTTTGAGCGCTTGCATGAGGCGTGTGAAGTGCAACATCAGCCAAAAAACGAGTCCCGTCACGACGAGCGCGACACCCTTCCATTCGTAAGCACGGTAAGCGGCGGCGATTAAGAGCGCGCCGCCTATCCAGAGGATGAGCGTTTTGACGACAGGTGGGAAGTTGAAGGAGTTGAGATTAGGCAGATTCATGCGGCGTATTGTCTATGCATTTTTGGGTCGCTCACCAAAAATAGCGCTGCCCACGCGCACCATCGTCGAACCAGCCGCAATCGCCGCCTCAAAGTCAGCGCTCATTCCCATAGAAAGCGTGTCGAGTGGGTGGTTTGCATCCAGGTTTTGATTTAAAAAATCGAATATCACCCGCAATTTTTTAAAGATAGCTTGCTGTTTGGCTTTATCGGGTTCTGGCTCTGGAATAGCCAGCAAGCCACGCAGATTAAGTCTTGGCAGAGCATTAACTTGGCGAGCCATATCCAGCAAGGCTTGCAGGCTAGCAGTGCAGTCGATGCCTGATTTAGTCTGCCCGCCGTCCACATTGACTTGAATACACACTTGCAGCGGCGGTAAATGCGCGGGGCGCTGGTCGCTCAGGCGCTGGGCAATTTTTAAGCGGTCAATCGTTTGCACCCAGTCAAAGTGTTCGGCCACCACCGCCGTCTTATTACTTTGCAAGGGGCCAATTAAATGCCATTCGATAGCATTTCCCGCAGTACGCACACTTTTGAGTGCCTCAATTTTGGCAATCGCTTCTTGCACATAGTTTTCGCCAAATGCCCGTTGACCCTTATCCCATAAGGCTTTTACGAGTGCCGCTTCAAATGTTTTGCTGACTGCAAGCAAGCGCACCGAAGACGATTTTCGTCCCGTCGCAAGTGCAACAGCTTCAATTCTTTGTGTCACGCTTAAAAAGCGCTTGGCAAGGTCAGTCATGGTTTGCAATCATAATGTGCCGCTATGGAAAACGCTTCAGCTCCCGCCTTAGATCTCAATCAATTGCTCGGCTTTATGGTTGCGCAAAAAGCGTCCGACTTGCATTTGTCGGCTGGCTTGCCGCCCATGATCCGAGTGCATGGCGACATGGTGCGCATTAACCTGCCGCCCCTGACGCATCAGGCGATACACAGTATGGTGACTGGCATCATGAGCGACAAGCAGCGAGCGGCTTATGCCGAGCATCTGGAGTACGACATGTCGTATGAAGTGCCTGGCCTCTCGCGCTTTCGCGTCAACGCTTTCAATCAAAACCGTGGCGCTGCCGTGGTAATGCGTGCCATTCCATCCGTTATCCAAACGCTAGAGCAACTAGGCGCTCCCGATATTTTTGCCAAGCTGTGCTTGAAACCACGCGGATTGGTGCTGGTGACGGGCCCCACAGGCTCTGGTAAATCTACCACGCTGGCCGCCATGGTGAATCATCTCAACGAAAACGAACCTGCGCACATTTTGACCGTGGAAGATCCGATCGAGTTTGTGCATCAATCTAAAAAAAGCTTAATCAATCAGCGCGAAGTCACCACGCATACACACAGTTTTGCGGCGGCGCTCAAGTCCGCTTTGCGTGAAGACCCTGATGCGATTTTGGTAGGTGAGCTGCGTGATTTAGAGACCATCCGCTTGGCGCTGACTGCGGCAGAAACAGGCCACTTGGTGTTTGGCACGCTGCACACATCCAGCGCCGCCAAAACCATTGACCGTATCGTCGATGTCTTTGATGCCGCTGAAAAAGAGCTCATCCGCAGCATGCTGTCCGAATCGCTAGAAGCCGTCATCACACAAACGCTGTGCAAGACAAAAGATGGCCTAGGCCGGGTCGCTGCGCACGAAATCATGCTAGGGTCATCTGCGATCCGCAATTTGATTCGTGAAAATAAAATAGCGCAGATGTACTCGACCATTCAAACGGGCAACAGCATGGGTATGCAAACGCTCGATCAATGCTTAACCGAATTGGTCAACACAGGGCGCATCACGCCCGCCGAGGCACGCACCAAAGCCAAATTTCCAGAAAATTTTAGAGTTGTCAATTTTTAAGAATACCCCGCATGACCGAGCTAGCAAAACCATTTCCCAGCATCAACGCCAAAATCTACGAACCCGCAAAACCCGTTCGCGTCACCTTTTTAGGTTTGGGCGTAATGGGTTACCCCATGGCTGGACATTTAGCCGCCAATGGTCACCACGTGACGGTCTACAACCGCTCACCAGCAAAGGCAGATGCGTGGCTCATTGAGTTCAAAAAAACAACAGGGCAGCATGGCTCAGAGGCCACGCCCGCATTGGCCTCTAGCAGTGCCGATATTGTGTTTTGCTGCGTTGGTAACGACGACGATCTGCGTGCGGTCACGCTGGGCAAGGATGGCGCATTTGCTGCCATGAAAAAGAATTCTATTTTTGTTGACCACACCACCGCATCGGCAAGCATTGCACGCGAACTGGCAGTGGCCGCAAAAGCCGCTGGCATTAGTTTTATCGATGCCCCCGTCTCGGGCGGTCAAATGGGTGCGCAAAACGGCATGCTCACCGTCATGTGCGGCGGTGATGCATCCGCGTTTAATGCCATCCAACCTATTGCCATGGCGTTTTCGCGCGCGGTCACGCTCTTGGGTGCGAGCGGCGCAGGGCAGCTTGCCAAGATGGTCAATCAAGTCTGCATTGCAGGTATGGTGCAAGGCTTGTCAGAAGCCATTGCTTTTGGCGAGCGGGCAGGTTTGGACATGCACCAAGTGCTGGACGTGATTGGCAAAGGTGCAGCGCAAAGCTGGCAATTAGACAGTCGCGGCAAAACCATGCTTGCCGATAAATTTGATTTTGGCTTTGCCGTCGATTGGATGCGCAAAGACTTGGGGCTAGTGATGGAGGAAGCCAAGCGCAATGGCGCACGGCTTCCTGTCACGGCGCTGGTTGATCAGTTCTACGCGGATGTACAGCAGATGGGCGGAGGCCGCTGGGACACCTCTAGCCTGATTAAGCGACTCAAGTAAAACTGCTCGCAAATCCAAAGCGGCGCTTTACTTTGGTTACTTTGGTTACTTTGACGAATTGCTTATCACGGGTTGACCCGAGCCACTCATCACGGGAGATGATTTCGGCTCTACCTTTGACTCGGGTGTTGGTAGCAATTGTTTGAGCTCTTCCTCGCTAATCGTCTCCAACACGCGCACCACTTTTTGCACACCGCTTTGACCACGCACAACGGTTGTGGCGTAATCCGCTTCGCGTTTAGTGACGCGCCCCATCATGTACACCACGCCGCGCTCGGTCACAATTTTGAAAGCATTGCCATAGACCTCTTTGTCGTCTAACAGCGCAGCCTTCACGCGGCTAGTAACCAAGGTGTCAGACGAGCGTGCCGAAAGACTCGTGTTACCGAGCACACCCAGTTCGTTAACCACCGACTTGACGTTATCGACCTTGGCAATAATTTGCTCAGCCGTCGCTTTATCTTTCTCATTCGGTACTTCGCCTGTCATGAGCACTTGGCGGTTGTAGCTGGTCACGTTGATATGCACGCGCTCACCCAGCGCATCTGAAAGACGACTCGCCGCGCGCAGTTCGATACCTTGATCCTCAACCTGCGCCCCAGACGTGCGTCTATCAGTTGCCGCCAAAATACCGCCTGCAAATGCACCCCCCATCAAAAGCGGCGCGACGCAGCCCGCCAAGCTGGTTGCCATCAGGCTTGCGGCCAAAGTGGTTAGTAAAAGTTTTTTCATGATGCGTCCTTTTTAAAAATTTTGTTACTCAGTTTCGCCTAGCAACATCGCGTCTACACCATCGCACATACAGTGCAGAGCCAAAATGTGAACCTCTTGAATGCGTGCGGTGCGATCGTGCGGCACGCAAATATGAATATCCGTCTCGCCAAGCACGTCATTCATCTTGCCGCCGCCTTTACCTGTGAGGGCAACCACAGTCATATCGCGACTATGCGCGGCATCAATCGCTGCCAAAATATTGACTGAGTTGCCACTGGTTGTAATGGCCAAAAGCACGTCGCCAGCCTGACCAAGCGCCCTGACTTGTTTGGCATATATGTCGTTAAAACTGTAATCGTTGGCAATCGCCGTAATGATGGATGTGTCGGTTGTTAGCGCAAGCGCCGCAAGCTCTGGACGCTCGCGCTCATAACGCCCCACAAACTCGGCAGCAAAGTGCTGCGCATCAGCGGCTGAGCCACCATTGCCGCAGGCCAAAACCTTGCCGCCATTGGTCACCGCCGTCCACATCGCCTCAATCGCCAACGAGATGGGAGGTGACAGTGCTTCAGCAGCTTGATACTTCAAGTCGGCGCTGGCAATAAAGTGTTGATGAATACGCTGTTC
>JANXRP010000043.1 GCA_025352965.1 Comamonadaceae bacterium | reverse complement strand
TAATGTCCTTGGCGTAAGGGCGTGTGACTTGCGCTTTAGGCAGTGCGGGGTAATGCTTAACGTTCAACGTAAACAATTGGCAATCGTGCTGCATCACCGTTGCAGCAATCAAAGCATCGTTCAAACCCACGCCGTGTGACTTGCCAAAATCACGACGAATCAAACCCCCATGTGCAGCACCGACATCGTCAAGGGAAATGATTTTGAGTGAAGTCAAAAGATCGCCCAAGACTTCGCGCTCCTTTCCCTCACGGACACCCGCATATAGCTCGGCAACACTCACCGCACTGATGAACACCACATCAGGCAGCTGATCGACAAAATTGACCGCCTCTGGTACACCACGCAAAAAATCAATCCATATGTCTGTATCGACAAGTGGTGTTTTCAAAACGAGCGCTCTTCGCTGCGCAGCTGTGCAAGCGTCACCCGCGCAAAGCGTGTGCTATCAGGTTGCCACTGCCCAGCAGCATGCATCCGAAGCGCACGGTTATTAGTTGTGGGTTGTACCGCAATGTAGGAATCAATCGCCTCGCGAATCAGCGCACTACTCGTGCTGCGCTGCGCACGCGCCATCGCACCCAACGTAGCCTGCTGCGTGTTGGATAAATAGATTTGTGTGCGGTGAAAGGCTGCGGTTGTCATCATTACAGTTTAACACAATGTATGTAACAATGTATGTTGTGTTATCTCAGGCTTAGCCCACCAATCTCGCCTCAATCTTCGCCTTCACGTCCACCAGCTCTTTAGGCAAGTGATAACTCAGCATCTCAAAATGCGTTTGGTGTAGCTTGAGCTCATCTGTCCATAAGTTTGTGTCAAAGTCTGTCACTTGCTCAAACTTGTCTGCGCCAAAATCTAAGCCGTTCCAGTTGAGGTCGGCATAACTTGGGGTCACACCAAACGGCGTGTCGGTGCCGCTAGCTTTGCCTTCAATGCGGTCGATGATCCACTTCAAAACGCGCATGTTCTCGCCGTAACCTGGCCAGATAAATTTGCCGTCAGCTCCCTTGCGGAACCAATTAGAGTTATAGATTTTGGGTTGCTTGATGCCAGCTTTAACCAACTTCTCACCCATATTGAGCCAGTGCTGGAAGTAGTCGCTCATGTTGTAGCCGCAAAACGCGATCATGGCGAACGGATCGCGGCGCACCACGCCTTGTGCGCCAGCAATGGCTGCTGTGGTCTCCGAGCCCATGGTCGCAGCCATGTATACGCCCTCAACCCACGTGCGGGCTTCGGTAATCAAGGGCACGGTGTTGGAGCGACGACCGCCAAAAATGAACGCATCAATCGGCACGCCTGCGGGGTCGTTGGCGTTGGCGTCAATGGCAGGGTTGTTACTGGCGTGAATGGTGAAGCGCGAGTTCGGATGCGCCGCTTTTGCGCCCGTTTCTTTAGCGATTTGTGGTGTCCAATCTTTGCCTTGCCAATCAATCAAATGATCAGGTAACTTGCCTGTGTCTTTTTCCATACCTTCCCACCACACGTCGCCGTCGTCGGTCAGTGCTACGTTTGTGAAAATCGTATCTTTGTTGAGCGACAACATGCAATTAGGATTAGTTTGCATGTTCGTCCCAGGCGCCACGCCAAAGTAACCCGCTTCTGGGTTGATGGCGCGTAGTTCGCCGCTTGGCCCTGGCTTAATCCAAGCGATGTCGTCGCCTACGGTCGTGACCTTCCAGCCGTCAAAGCCAGCGGGGGGTACGAGCATAGAGAAGTTGGTCTTGCCGCAAGCACTTGGGAATGCGGCTGCGACGTGGTATTTTTTGCCTTGTGGATTCGTCACGCCCAAAATCAGCATGTGCTCAGCCAGCCAACCTTGCTCGCGTCCCATGTTGGACGCGATACGCAGCGCAAAGCATTTTTTGCCCAAGAGTGCGTTACCGCCGTAGCCTGAGCCGTAGCTCCAAATTTCTTGGGTTTCAGGGTATTGAATGATGTATTTGGTTTGATTGCAAGGCCAAGAGGTTTTGTCCTTCTCGCCAGCCGCCAGCGGTGCGCCGACAGTGTGCACGCAAGGTACAAAGTGGCCGCTCTCGCCCAGCACACCATAAACGTCTTTGCCCATACGGGTCATGAGACGCATATTGACTGCTACATAAGCACTATCGGACACCTCGATGCCGATGTGAGCAATCGGTGAGCCAAGCGGACCCATGCTAAACGGCACCACGTACATGGTGCGACCACGCATCGCGCCCGTGAACAGTGGCAATGTTTCGGCGCGCATCTCGGCAGGCGCTTTCCAGTTGTTGGTGGGGCCTGCGTCTTCTTTTTTAGCGCAGCAAATAAAAGTGCGATCCTCAACACGTGCCACGTCGGATGGGTCGGATAGTGCGAGGAAGGAGTCTGGACGCTTGGCAGGATTGAGGCGTTTAAACACGCCAGCAGTGACCAATTGATCACACAAACGGTCGTACTCTTCTTTGCTGCCATCGCACCAATGGATGGCATCTGGCTGGAGGATGTCGGCCATTTGTTGCACCCAAGCGATCAACTTGGCGTGTTTAACGAATGATGGAGCGGTTGCAGCGGCGGAAATAGCGCCGCCTGCCTGTTGAGTCGTAGACATAAAAAGCTTTCGAGAGGACTAGGAGGAGTTTGCCGGGCCTGCTGATCGCAATGAACGCTAGTCGGGCGGGGATTTTTAAGGTCTAAAACCTCACGCCATGAAAACGGCGATAAAGGCTAGTAAAAAAATAAGAGCGCCGCCCACAATGGGTAGCACGATGGGCATCATGGGGACAATCGCCTCGATCACATCGGCGGGTTGCTGTTTGTCGTGAGGGGTGGCTGACATGCTAAAAAATACCTTCGCAAATTTGGGGAAACTGTATTGTAGCTAAGCCAAGGGAAACAAAACATGATACATTTAGCATTACTTTTTAGGAGTGATTCGTGAAAACACTATTAGCCATTGCCCTAGTCACGACTCTAGCAGGTTGCGCCACCACACCGCCAGCAGCGCAGCGCCCCCAACTGTATCCCAACGCAACTTTTAACAAAATCGGGGAATCGGCTGCAAATGCCGAAATTGACGCATGCCTAGCCAAAGCGCAGGCAGCAGGTCATAGTCCAACTGCTAGTGACAATGCAACCGCCCAAGGTGCGGCTCGCGGTGGCGTTATGGGAGGCGTGGCTGGAGTGGTAGGCGGCTTGGTGACGGGACGTGGCATCGAAGAGTCACTCAAACATGGTGTGGCCAGCGCAGCCGTAGGCGGCGCGGTTGGGGCAGCTGGTGGAGCCATGCGCCCCGCGCATGTGAATCCAACCTATCGCAACTTCGTGCAGCGCTGCGTCAGCGAAAAAGGTCTAGAGATCATAGGCTGGAATCAGTAAATATGTTTAAGCAATCACACCTGCTCGCAGGCATCATCATGTGCTGCACCGCCTTTTTGACAGGCTGCGCCGCCACTGCCCCGCAGCCGTGGGATAGACCTGTTATCGTGACAAAAATCGGCAAAGCACTGCCCGACGCTATTGTTGACGCATGCATTGCCAAAGCGGTGGCGGCAGGACTCACGCCATTACTAGAAGGCAGCACCGAACAAAAAGTGCTGCGCAATCAGGCCTACCGCAACCACGTTGGTAACTGCGTGCAAAATCAAGACTATGTGATTTTGGGTTGGAATTAAATCCAATAAGCCGTTCGAGTCATCACGCGTGCCGCCTTGGCCATCAAAGCTTTGGTGGCTTCTGACAATTCATCTGCTCCTGCCTGTTTTGCCGCCAAGCCATGCGCGGCTTCGTCTAACTGCATGGCAGCCACAATCGCACGCGAAGCGGTATCCCCTGTTGGCAATCCTGATGTGTCCTGCTGCAAATGACTGGCCAAATGCGCCTCGACCTGCGCTTCGGTCTCTACCACAAAGCCTAGGCTCGTGCGCTCTCCCAGCCTGCCTGCCACCAGTCCTAGCCCAAACGATGCCGCGTACCAAAGCGGATTGAGCAGTGATGGACGGCTACCCAGCTGGGAGAGCCGCTCGGCTGTCCAAGCCAAATGATCCATCTCCTCACGCGCAGCATGGTCAAACTGCGTACGCTGCGCCTCGGTTTTAGCAGTCAAGGCCTGCGCCGAGTACAGTGCCTGCGCACACACCTCTCCCACATGATTGACGCGCATCAAGCCCGCAGCGTGGCGTTTTTCTGTATCGGTTAAATCAGTCGTTGGCTTGGCGGGCACAGGCAAAGGCCTTGCTGCACGTGACTTAGCAAAGAGGGTGCGCAGCGCCACATCCACACTCGCGAGCGTTTGATCGAGAGATGAAAGTGGTGTGCGTGTCATAGCAAAGTCGCACAGCCTCTGAGGGCTATTTGCGGTGTTTTAATAAACCAAGTCGGAATCGATTGCAGATAAGCCTGATAGGCACCTTTAGCTTCAAAACGCGCACGGAATGTTGATTGGGCAAAAAACTCAGGTGCCAGCTCCAGCATACGGTCCAAGACACCGCCCTTGATGTACACACCGCCGTGCGCACCCATCATCAAAGCCAAGTCGCCAGCCGCGCTGCCTAGCAAGGCGCAAAACGTTTGCAGCGTCGCAAGACAGGCCACGTTTTTGTGCATTAAGGCGGCTTCGCCTATTTGCGCAGGCGTGAACGACTGGTACACAAAACCATCGACCGCACACACAGCGCGGTGCAACAACGGCAAACCTGTGCCTGAGAGCCAATCCTCCCAGCAAACATGCTCAGAGCCCATATCCCATGCGGCCTGCAGCAGTGCCGCTTCGCGTGCATTGGCAGGTGCTACGCTGGCGTGACCGCCTTCGCAGGGCAACGCATGCCACGTCATTTTGCCATTGACAAACACAGGCATCACGCCCGCCATACCCAGCCCCGTGCCAGGACCCAAGATAGCCTTCGCGAGTTGCGTATTCATGGGCAATGCGTGACCCACCGCCTGCAATTCATGACTCTGCAAAGTCGGCACGGCCAACGCCAGCGCTTCAAAATCATTCACCAATCGCAGATCTTGCAAGCCCGCTTCCTGTTTGGTTTGTTCGATAGAAAAATCCCACGAAGCGTTCGTCATCTTGACGCGATCGCTAGAGAGTGGCGCTGCGATAGACACCACAGCAGCAAAAGCTGATGCTTGGGACATCTTGAGATAGGCCTTCATCGCTGCTGCCAAATCCACAAAATCAGCGGTCTTTAAATTTTGAATCTGCGTGGGAGCACCTGCTGCATCCAAAAGCGCAAAGCGTGCGTGCGTACCGCCAATATCTGCAACCAATTTCATCGTGCCGCACCCACAGCCGAACCCACACCTGAACTCACAATCCCGATCTTCTTCAACCCCGCCCGCTGCGCTGCTGCCAACACTGCTGCCACGTTGTCATATTTGGCCGTGTCGCTGGGTTTGATATGAATTTCGGGTTGCGCTGCAACATCTGTAGATGCGCTAGAAGCCATATCCAGCTTGGCTTGCAGCAAGGCCGTATCGGCGACTAACTCACCATTCCAAAGAATTTGATTACTGCTATTGATGTCGATTTTGATGATCTGCGGTTTTTGCTTAGGCGCACTTGCAGCCGCTTTAGGCATATTCATATTGACCGAATGCAACTGCATCGGGATGGTGATGATAAGCATGACCAGCAGCACCAGCATCACGTCGATCAGCGGCGTGGTGTTCATCTGCGTCATCGGTTGATCGTGCAAAGAATGAGGATCTGACCCTAATTTCATACTCATTTGGCGGCAGGCTCCGTAATAAACCCGACCTTGGTCATGCCTGCGGCACGAGCGGCACTCACAATCTGCCCCACGCTTTTGTAGTCTGCTTTGCCGTCACCACGAATCTGCACCTCGGGCTGCGGTTGCTTGGAAGCCACCTTAGCAAAGCGTTTGCCCAGATCCGCGCTGGTAATTTTGGTGTCGTACCAAAAAATATCGCCTTGGCTATCCACCGACACCACAATGTTCTCGGGCTTGGTCTCCCTCACCGCGTTCGACTCTTTAGGCAGATCGACCTTGATCGAAGTCGTCACCACAGGAATCGTAATCAAAAAGATGATGAGCAGCACCAACATGACATCCACCAAGGGTGTCGTATTGATTTCTGAAATCGCCACCTCGTCAGTAGCAGCTCGGTAAGACAACGCCATTGGGACTTGCTCTTATTTTTTTGCTGACTCTAGCGTCGAGTGAACATCCGAACCGAAGTCGCGCAGATGCTCTAGCGCCAGCTTATTACGACGCACCAGCCAGTTGTAGCCCAGCACCGCAGGCACAGCCACCGCCAAGCCCAGCGCCGTCATGATGAGCGCCTCACCCACAGGACCT
>JANXRP010000020.1 GCA_025352965.1 Comamonadaceae bacterium | reverse complement strand
TGGGAACGAGCGTGGCGTAGATGAGCCACTCATTGAACACGCCACCATGCGGCTGGCCCAGCGCTGCGGCATTCATGTGGCAGCGACCCGTGCAATTGCGTTGGTGTCATTGGCATCACATGCCATCGCCATAGAGCGCTTCGATAGGGGCTTGACTGACAGCAATGGTCTGCAAGCCAGACACCATGTGCTCTCTGCGCATGTAGCACTTTCAAGTGCAGGCGAAGCGATGGGCTATCCAGAACTGGCGCA
The DNA here is from genome assembly GCA_025352965.1 of Comamonadaceae bacterium. GTDB lineage: Bacteria > Pseudomonadota > Gammaproteobacteria > Burkholderiales > Burkholderiaceae_C > JASGCK01. Next base: position 4,761 of record JANXRP010000020.1, on the reverse strand, counting down.
ATGGTTTAGGCGCAAATGCAAACCCGGCGAGATAGCTGCCGAGCAGCAAGAACTGTTCCGCCGTATGGTCTTCAACATCCTGATCGACAACACCGACGATCACGAAAAAAATCATGCCTTGTTACGTGGTACAGATGGGTTTTACAAACTCTCCCCAGCGTTTGATGTGTTGCCCATGATGCATGGCCTTGGCTACCAGCAAATGCGAGTAGGGCGTGCGGGGCATGAATCCAGTATCGACAACGCGCTGTCGGAGTGCAGCAGTTTTGGGCTTAAATTGACAGCCGCGAAAGCAGTGGTAAGCCATATCCAACAAGGCTTAGCGGGATGGCAAGCTTTCTTTTTAGAGCAAGGCGTGAGAAAGCAGGATGTGGACGAAGTGGCGTATTTTTTGAAGGCTTAAAACAACATCGCATAAATGCTAATGCAAGTTGCGTATCTCATCCAATATCAAACGCGATGTGATGCACGATTTGCATATCGTGTTTGTCCTCGAAATAAATACCTAATTGTTCATCGTGAGTTGTTTTGCCGATGGGGCCGACATCAACACGTCGTCCCTCGGGAAGTTTTTGAAAACCTTGGTCTAACCGAATTCCACCTTTGATTGAAAGTAAATATCGACCATGCATCTTGGTTTGCTGCCTTTCATCTGCAACTAAAAACATCTCCACACTACTGCCATGTTTTAGGTTGGCGTGGCGTGCTAGCTCTCGCAGTGCAGATTCAATATCGTTGCGCTCGATAGCAGGGGAATTTGTTTTGATTAATGCTGACTCTCTCGCCCATAACAAAATCCTTTTGCATTTCCCTTTTGGAGCGCTTTCTAATAAAGCCTTCAGCACGGGTGCATAGTTGCGTGAGCGTGGGTCAAGGTAAGGATCGATCAGTGCTATTTCTGAACTGTACAAAAGCAGCATTTTTGTAATTCTGGCGTACTCTCGTACTGTGGCAAAAATTAACTCATCTGCCGTTGGAGGTAAGTCCAATTCATGTAGCAGGTGTACAGATGGAGGTTTTGCTTCGGCGGCAATCAGGGCATTAAAGAATACAGATCGAGTTTCGGTTTGAGCAAGAAAAGCGGAAGCATTGACTATCCATTCTTTCTCTTCGTGCCAAGGCAAAATGGGTGCAACTAACGTCATACTTTCTTTTGCGCGACGTAATAGCGTTTTTACTCTGGCGTTTTCAATTTCGCCCGCTGTATCGAACTGACTTTCTATTTGCGAAATCCAATTGCTTGGATAAGTTGCCAAGTAACGCCCAGCATATGGCCCAAACGATTTCAGCAGCAAGGCCAAATCGCTCGCAGTATTGCAAGCTAATGGATCAGCGGCATACAGCTCATTCATCAAATAAATCCTGATCTCGTTCCGTGAAAAACCCACGAGGCCAGCGATCCATAAACTCACCGTCCTCAGTAATGCGCAGACGCTTTACGGTGGTAGTTCCATCGGGCGATGGATCGAAGTACAGCACGCATACATCGTCCGCAGAAATCTTTAGCTCTTCCGCAATGCTGACCTGCTTGTGTGTTTGACGGATTCGCTTCAAGATGCGAAGCAATAAATGTTCGCTGTGTGTTTCGATAAGTTGTTGAAATCCAATTTTTGAAGATTCAATAAACACATCTCCCAGTGCAGATTGCAGTGCGGGGTGTATGTGTAGCTCAGGTTGTTGTACGAAACAAAAATTATTACGCTCATCTAGCGCACATAAAACAGAAAGCAAGTAACCAATGCCACTTCCTACATCTTCAAAATAATGCTGACGTCCGCTAGCATCTCTTAAAAACAGCTCTACTTGATATGCCATGCCTGTTGCATTCAAAGTCCCTAGCGGCTTATCCAGTAACGACTTGATTAAGTGCACAGAATTTTCTTTAGACAAAATGACTCTGAAATCGTAATCAAGTTGATAACCTTGTTCAATGAAAAGATGATCGCTCAACATTCGATTGATATGCGTGGCAAAGTAATCTGATCCAGTATGGATGGCGCCATCAAATACCCCATCTAAGCGGTCAGACACTAACGACTCGAGAAGTCTTCGATATTTAGGATCACCTTGATGTTCACTAAGAGCCATCTGACGGTTTATGGTGAAAGGGTCAAAGGTGTAGGTCAAATCACTTCGGGTGGGTATCCCACGAGAGGCATTGAGTTGTGCATGGAGGTAAAAATGATCAGATACAGGTTGAAAAATGTCTTTAAATGTTTTTTTAAACGCGACATTTAATGCCTCTAGCGCAGTCGAGAACGGGGATTTCTTGCCCGACCGTAATTCGTATAAGTTTTGTGCCCTCTCACGCAATATAAATAATGGGGATTCCAAGCGAGTTATTGTTATAAAACCATCTCCGCTAGAAATAGCTTCTGGATATTTTTTTGCAATTTTTGCGAAATCCATCGACGTGGGATGATCGATGAATATAAAGTGCTTAGGATTAAAACTCAATGATTCAGAATTGTGACGGAGCACGAGGTCAGAGTTAACGTAGAGTTCAAAATAAAAATGCTTGAATACAGTGTCACCTTCTATGTAAGACGCTTCAAAATCTTGAAATCGCCAAATACTTTCTACTTGTAACGGAGGCAGGTTTTCGACTTGCGTGAAATGGAATAACCTGAATGACATTTCTTTTGCAAATTGCTCTTCTCTGCCGTTTTGATTGCGTCGCCAATGGCGCTTGAAGAGTTCCGCGAGTTCGAGTTGCGGATACGGCTTCTTTTGATCGCATAACAAAATGCGAAAAATTTCAATCGCATCTTTGACAGAGCTCTTGCCTGCAGAGTTAGGGCCATATGAAAGAGTTAGATTGCTAAGTGGAATATGTGTTGGTTTATCGAAAACTTGAAAACCCGCAAGCGTGATACCAGTGATGTGAGGTGTATTTCTTTTCATGGTCTTAGTTTAAGTTGGACACTGTAGCTAAGCAACATGATTCACACTTAGGTTCTAAAAAGAAAACCCGCAGAGCTTTCACGCTGCGGGTTTATTTTGCCTTTGCACTTCAGCAAGCTGAAGTGGCAAGCGGATGCGGGTAGAGGAAATTACATCCCCATATCGCCCATTCCACCCATGCCGCCCATTCCACCACCCATGCCGCCGCCCATTGGTGAGTCGTCTTTTGGTGATTCGGAAACCATGCACTCTGTGGTCAGCATCAGGCTTGCCACAGACGCTGCGTTTTGCAGTGCGGTGCGGGTCACTTTGGTTGGATCCAAGATACCCATTTCGATCATGTCGCCGTAGGTGTCGTTGGCTGCGTTAAAGCCGTAGTTGCCTTTGCCAGCCATCACAGCTGCGACCACCACAGAGGCTTCGCCGCCGCCGTTGAACACGATTTCGCGCAGGGGTGCTTCAACTGCTTTCAACACCAGCTTGATGCCAGCGTCTTGGTCGGCATTTGCGCCAGAGAGTGCACCAACAGCTTGCTTAGCACGAAGGAGTGCCACGCCGCCGCCAGCCACAATGCCTTCTTCTACGGCTGCGCGGGTGGCGTGCAGTGCGTCTTCTACGCGAGCTTTTTTCTCTTTCATTTCGACTTCGGTGGCTGCGCCAACTTTAATCACGGCGACGCCGCCAGCGAGTTTTGCAACGCGCTCTTGCAGTTTTTCGCGGTCGTAGTCAGAAGTGGCTTCTTCGATTTGAACGCGCACTTGCTTGACGCGCGCTTCGATGTCAGCAGCGTGTCCAGCACCGTCGATGATGATGGTGTTTTCTTTGCCCACTTCGATACGCTTGGCAGAGCCGAGGTCTTCCAAAGTCACTTTTTCCAGTGTCAAGCCGACTTCTTCAGCAATCACTTTGCCGCCTGTCAAGATGGCGATGTCTTCCAACATGGCTTTGCGGCGATCACCAAAGCCTGGGGCTTTAACGGCGACCACTTTCAAGATGCCACGGATGGTGTTGACCACCAAAGTTGCCAGCGCTTCGCCGTCCACATCTTCTGCAATGATGAGGAGTGGGCGGCCAGCCTTGGCGACTTGCTCGAGTATCGGGAGCAAATCACGGATGTTGCTGACTTTTTTGTCGTACAAGAGCACAAATGGGTTGTCCATCATTGCGGCTTGTTTTTCTGGGTTGTTGATGAAGTACGGGCTGAGGTAGCCACGGTCAAACTGCATACCTTCCACCACGTCGAGTTCGGACTCCAGCGATTTCCCGTCTTCAACGGTAATCACGCCTTCTTTGCCGACTTTGTCCATCGCGTCAGCAATGATCTTGCCGATGGCTTCGTCAGAGTTAGCAGAAATGGAACCGACTTGCGCGATTTCTTTGGATGTCGTCGTTGCCTTAGAAGCTTTTTTTAGCTCGGCGATCAAAGCTGACACAGCCTTGTCGATGCCACGCTTCAAATCCATCGGGTTCATGCCCGCAGCCACGTATTTCATGCCTTCGCGTACGATAGCTTGCGCCAGCACGGTTGCGGTGGTGGTGCCGTCGCCTGCGAGGTCAGAAGTCTTCGATGCGACTTCTTTCACCATCTGAGCGCCCATGTTTTGCAATTTGTCTTTGAGTTCGATCTCTTTTGCGACCGACACACCGTCTTTAGTAACGGTTGGTGCGCCAAACGAGCGCTCTAGCACCACGTTGCGGCCTTTGGGGCCTAGGGTGACTTTGACTGCGTTGGCGAGGATGTTCACACCCTCAACCATGCGTGCGCGGGCTTCGCCGCCGAAAATGACGTCTTTTGCTGCCATGTTAAATACTCCTAAAAATTAAATATGGATGAATGGATGGATTACTTCTCGACCA
>JANXRP010000166.1 GCA_025352965.1 Comamonadaceae bacterium | reverse complement strand
CAAATATCAACTTGGACAGTCGATGCGTTTTGTGGGGCAAGCTGCAGTGCAACTGCATGGCGGTATTGGCGTGACAGACGAGTACATGGTCAGCCACTGTTTTAAAAAGCTTACGCAGCTAGAGATGACTTTCGGCGATAGCCTGCATCACTTAGGCGAGGTGTCTGATCGGATGCAAGACACCGCAGGTGTGTTTGCCTGACTATTGCTCTTCCCATCTCCAATTGGTGATTCGAACGGTGTATGGTTTATCGCAATCGACAACATGACTATATAGGATGGTAGTTGTTTTTTGACCGGCGAAGGCCAGGGTTCTCGATATCCTGCTTTGGTAGAACGATCCGTCTCTTCCTTTGTATTCATAGTCAATCGTGACGTATATATTTTGATTGGAATTGTTATAAACGGCGGCTTGATGGCAGCCAGTAAATGCTTCTTCAACATCGACCCGAATGTTTTGAGCAAACACCGGTAGCGAGAGCGCCGAGATCATCAAAATGCTTAGTACGGTACGTGAGAGGCGTGTCAATTTTTTTGAAATCATGATTTGCTCCTTTTTTAACATGCGTCCTAAAAAGCGAAAACGCAACGCTATAACAAAACTACTGGTGATTAGCTTTCTACTTTCTCTAATTATTCGAAAAACCTCAACAGAATAGAGGTACTTTAGATTCGCATCTTAGCCGCTAGCGCATGCCCCTGCAAACCCTCAGAATACGCCAGCGTGGCGGCAATCAAACCCAGTGACTTCGCGCCTTGCTCGCTCACTTCAATTAGGCTGGAGCGTTTTTGAAAGTCGTACACGCCAAGTGGCGATGAAAAGCGTGCTGTGCCGCTAGTCGGTAGAACGTGATTAGGACCCGCGCAGTAGTCGCCAAGGCTTTCACTGGTGAACGCACCCAAAAAGATCGCACCTGCGTGTTTGAGTTTGGGTTCCCACTGATGCGGGTTGTTGCTAGAGACTTCTAAATGTTCGGGCGCAATCTGGTTGCTGATGTCGCAGGCCTCGTCCATCGAGCGCGTGAGGATGAGTGCGCCTCGGTCGTTCAGTGACTTAGCAATGATGTCTTTGCGTGGCATCTCGGGCAGGAGCTTATCGATACTGGCTTGCACGGCGTCGATGTACTTGCTATCCGTGCACAGCAAGATGCTTTGCGCGAGTTCGTCGTGCTCGGCTTGACTAAACAAATCCATCGCTACCCAATCGGGCGGCGTTGTGCCATCGGCAAGCACCAAAATTTCCGATGGCCCTGCAATCATGTCGATGCCGACCAAGCCGAACACTTGGCGTTTGGCTTCGGCCACATAGGCGTTGCCAGGGCCTGTAATTTTGTCAACTTTGGGAATGGTCTCTGTGCCGTAAGCCAAGCTGGCTATGGCCTGCGAGCCACCTATCGTGAACGCACGGGTGACACCGCCCACATACGCAGCCGCTAAAACCATTGGGTTTTTGACTCCGTTTGGTGTGGGAACAACCATGATAATCTCGCCCACGCCCGCTACGTGCGCAGGAATCGCGTTCATCAGAACTGATGATGGATAAGTCGCTTTACCGCCAGGTACGTAGATGCCCACGCGATCGAGTGGCGTGACTTTTTGCCCAAGCAACGTGCCGTCTGCATCCGTATATTGCCAGCTGATCCCAGATGCTTTTTTTTGTGCTTCGTGATAGCTTTTAATGCGAGAAGCCGCGCTGGATAAGGCTTCTCGCAATTCTGGCTCAAGCGAGTCGTAGGCGGCTTTAAGTTCTGCTTGCGTCAGCTCTAGCTCATTGACCGACGCGGCACTAACGCCATCCCAGCGTGCGGTGTATTCCAAAACCGCTGCATCGCCGCGCGTTTTAACATCTAGCAAAACAGCTTCGACCGTGCCCACGATGACTTTGTTATCTTCAAGCGACACATGCAAACGCGCTTGCAAATCAGCAGCGAACGTGAGGCTAGTTGTAGAGAGACGAAGTGGTTTAGCAGACAGCATTATTTAACGGCTTGTTTAAAGGCTTCAATAATGGGCTGAAGCTGGGCGTGCTTGAGTTTGAGTGATGCTTGATTGACGACCAAGCGTGAGCTGATATTCATGATGAACTCGACTTCAACTAGCTTGTTGGCTTTCAGCGTAGAACCTGTGGAGACCACGTCCACAATGGCATCAGCTAGGCCTGTGAGTGGTGCTAATTCCATCGAGCCGTAGAGTTTGATGATGTCTACGTGTACGCCTTTGCTGGCAAAAAAATCACGCGCGATTTGCACAAACTTGGTCGCAACTGTTAAGCGTGCGCCTTGTTTGACAGCGGCTTGGTAGTCAAAGCCTTCGCGCACGGCGACGCTCATGCGGCAGGCAGCAATTTTGAGGTCTAACGGTTGATAGAGCCCATCGCTGCCCGACTCGATCAAGGTGTCTTTGCCCGTCACGCCTAAGTCTGCGCCGCCCAGTGCCACGTAGGTAGGCACATCGGTGGCACGTACCAAAAGCACACGCACGTGTGGCTGATTGGTCGCCAAAATCAGTTTACGTGTGGTCTCAACGTCATCCAGCACCTCAATGCCAGCGGCTTTGAGCAGTGGCAAGGTTTCGTCAAAGATGCGACCTTTGGAGAGCGCGAGTGTGATCATGGGGGTTGCCAGCGTTGGTGAGGTTGTCATACGCTTACTTTACACGCTCAATGTCCGCGCCAATGCCGCGCAGCTTCTCTTCCATACGGTCGTAGCCGCGGTCTAAGTGGTAGATGCGCTCAATCGTGGTTTCTCCCTCCGCAACCAAGCCGGCAATCACCAGCGACGCAGAAGCTCTGAGGTCGGTTGCCATCACGTGTGCGCCCGACAGTTTGGCGTTGCCTGTGACCATGGCTGCACGACCATCGATTTGAATGTTCGCACCTAGGCGTACCAGCTCATTGACATGCATGAAGCGGTTTTCAAAAATCGTTTCAGTCGCAATGGAACTGCCAGCGGCCACTACGTTGAGCGCCATCATTTGCGCCTGCATGTCGGTCGGGAAGCCCGGGTATTCTGTCGTGCGAAAGGATTGCGCTTTCAATTTTCCAGATGAGGTGACTTGCAGGCCATGCGGTGATTGGGTTACAAGAGCACCTGCCTCGCGAAGCTTATCCAGTAAAGCGTCCAGATGATCGGCTCTTGCATTTTCCAAAATAACATCGCCACCTGTGGCTGCTACGGCGCACAAAAATGTACCCGCTTCAATACGATCAGCGACCACGCTGTGCGTACAGCCATGCAATTTCTCGACACCCGTAATGGTGATACGGCTTGTGCCGTGCCCCGAAATTTTTGCGCCCATAGCGATCAGCATTTCAGCCAGATCAGGAATCTCGGGCTCCTGAGCAGCATTTTCCAAAATCGTCACGCCATCGGCCAAGCACGCCGCCATCAGGAAGTTTTCTGTGCCCGTGACCGTCACCATATCGGTGGTGATGCGAGCGCCTTTGAGGCGAGTCCAACCCTTGGGCAGGTGTGCATTCATGTAACCATGTGCGACGTCGATGATCGCGCCCATGGCTTGCAAGCCCTTGATGTGCTGATCGACAGGCCTAGAACCAATGGCGCAACCGCCTGGTAGCGAGACGGTTGCTTTACCAAAACGTGCGAGTAGGGGGCCGAGTGCCAGCACGGATGCGCGCATGGTCTTCACTAACTCGTAGGGTGCTTCTGGTTTATCTAGCGCAGCCGCATTTAATGTGACGATGCCGTCATCTGACCGCGTAAAAGCCACGCCCATATTGCGAATCAACTTCTCCATTGTGACCACGTCTTGCAAGCGAGGGACGTTTTTTAATGTCACCGTATCCGCCGTTAACAGCGCTGCGCATAGCTCGGGCAAGGCCGCATTTTTAGCACCAGAGATGGATACCGTGCCATGAAGGGCGCGTCCACCACGAATAAGGAGTTTGTCCATGAAATCTTGTGGCTAGAGGGGCTAAAAGAGGGGTAAATATGGTGCCGGAGAGATGAATCGAACACCCGACCTTCTCATTACGAATGAGCTGCTCTACCGACTGAGCTACACCGGCACACCAAAGCCGAGAATTATAAACGTGCAGCCTAAAAATTAATGCTTGGTGCTGCTGACGGGTAGCAACATAGCGTCGCTATTTTTGAGTAAGCGATCGGTGTTGCTGAGTGACTCTGCGCTTTGTGCAATCGCATCATCAGTGAGCGGTGTTGGGGCGCGCTCTAGCGCGACTTCCAGCACACGGTCAATCCAGCGTACAGGGATGATCTCCAGCAAGTTTTTAACGTTATCTGGAATGTCGGCAAGGTCTTTGATGTTGTCTTCAGGGATGATGACGGTTTTGATCCCGCCGCGAAGCGCTGCGAGTAGTTTTTCTTTTAAACCGCCAATAGCGGTGACTTCGCCGCGCAGGGTGATCTCGCCCGTCATGGCGACATCTGCACGAACAGGAATCCCCGTCAGAGCCGAGACCATTGCCGTCGTCATGGCGGCACCCGCACTGGGGCCGTCCTTGGGTGTGCCGCCATCAGGAACATGGATGTGTATGTCTTTTTTCTCAAATGCTGCATCGGCTATGCCAAGGAAGCGTGCACGGCTGCGCACCACGCTGCGCGCGGCTTCTACCGACTCTTTCATCACATCACCTAAGTTGCCTGTCCGCGTGATATTGCCTTTGCCTGGCATGACAGCCGTCTCGATAGTGAGCAAATCACCGCCCACTTCTGTCCACGCCAGTCCAACGACTTGCCCGACTTGATTTTTCTTTTCTGCACGGCCATAGTTGAATTTGCGCACACCTAAAAAGTCCATCAAATTGTCTTCATCAACTGTGACGCTTGCGCCGTAGGTTTTGAGCTGAATGCCTTTGACGACTTTGCGACAAATGCTGGATAAGTCGCGCTCTAAATTGCGCACACCAGCCTCGCGGGTGTAGTACCGAACCATGTCCCTGATGGCAGCTTCTTCCACAATCAATTCTTCTGGCGCGAGGCCATTGTTTTTGAGCTGCTTGGGCAGCAAATAACGAATTGCGATATTGGTTTTTTCGTCTTCGGTGTAACCTGACAGGCGAATCACTTCCATACGGTCTAAGAGCGCTGGCGGGATGTTGAGCGTATTGGAAGTCGCCACAAACATTACGTCAGACAAATCGAAATCGAGTTCAACGTAGTGGTCGCTAAACGTATGGTTTTGCTCGGGGTCTAAGACCTCTAGTAACGCGCTGGATGGGTCACCCCGTACGTCTGAGCCGATCTTGTCGATTTCGTCTAGCAAGAAGAGGGGATTACGTGTGCCAATTTTGCTGAGGCTTTGCAGCAGCTTGCCTGGCAATGCGCCAATATAGGTGCGGCGGTGACCGCGAATTTCAGCCTCATCTCGCATGCCGCCCAGTGCCATGCGGACATACTTACGCCCTGTGGCTTTGGCAATCGATTGTCCCAGTGATGTCTTGCCTACGCCCGGAGGACCCACCAAGCAAAGAATGGGCGCTTTGAGCTTGCCTACGCGCTGCTGCACCGCGAGATACTCCAAGATACGCTCTTTAACTTTATCGAGCCCGAAGTGGTCTTCGTTCAGCACACTGTCAGCCAAAATCAGGTCATGTTTGATCTTGGTTTTTTTACTCCATGGCAGGCCAATCAGCACATCGACGTAGTTGCGGATGACGGTGGCTTCAGACGACATCACGGACATCGTTTTCAGCTTAGCAACTTCTTTTAATGCTTTTTTCTCGGCATCCTTGGGCATTTTTGCCAGTTTGATTTTTTTCTCAAGCACGGCGGCGTCTGCGCTATCGTCACCATCACCCAGTTCTTTTTGGATCGCCTGCGCTTGTTCGCGTAGGTAGTAGTCGCGCTGATTTTTATCAACGGATTTTTTGACTTGTCCACGGATTTTTTTGTCGACATTCAAAATATCGATCTCACCCTCTAATTGCGAGAGTAGCATCTTCATGCGCAAAGTGACATCATCTGTTGCAAGAATGGCTTGCTTTTGAGTCAGCTTAAATGGCACGTGTGAGCTGATGGTATCCGTCATGCGGCCCATGTCGTCAAGCCCTGCAATCGAGGCCATGATTTCGCTGGGGATACGGCGGCTGAGTTTTGTATAGGCTTCAAAGCGCTCAATCACCGCGCGGCGCAGGGCTTCTAGAGATGTTTTTTGTTTTTCGCTGAGGGTATAGCCATCCATTGATTCAACAGGGATTTGCGGCGTAACTTCAGCCGAAAAAATAGCATCTTCCATCAAGCGAATGTCGTGTACCTTGGCACGTTGCAGACCTTCAATGAGCACTTTCACCGTGCCATCGGGCAGCTTCAGCATTTGCAAAATGTTGCCGACACAACCCACGTCGAACATGTCGGACATCGCAAGTTCGTCGCTTTTGTCTTCTGCTTGAGCAACGTTTTTTTCTAACTCAGTTGCGGTGTCCTTTTGCGTGAGCAGCAGCACGCGTTTGGCGCTGTTCATGGCAATCTCTAATGCCCGTATGCTTTTGGTTCGCCCCACAAACAGTGGGATTACCATCTTGGGGTACATCACCACATCCCGAAGCGGGACGAGGGGTAGCACGGTGCGTTCTTCTAGCAATAAGGCTTGAGTCGACATGCGGTGCTTTCTAAAAATTACGCTGCTTTGGCCTCTTGAGTGCCTTTGCGGTAGACCATGAGAGGTGGGCGGTCGTCTGTGATGGTACCTGCATCGACAATGACTTTTTCAACATTGCTAGCACTGGGTAAATCGAACATCGTGTCAATTAAAGATTGCTCAAAAATAGAGCGTAACCCCCGTGCGCCTGTTTTACGTTTGATGGCTTTTTTTGCAATTGCGACGAGTGCTTCAGGGCGAACGTCGAGATCAACGCCTTCCAGGGCCAGCATTTGTGCGTATTGCTTGACGAGCGCATTTTTGGGCTCGGTGAGGATCGATACAAGCGCTTCTTCGCTCAACTCTTCTAGCGTTGTGACCACAGGCAGACGACCAATGAGTTCGGGGATGAGCCCGTATTTAATCAAATCTTCAGGCTCGACATCTTTAAAAAGTTCAGTCAAATTACGATTCGTTTTGCTGTTAACGACTGCGCCAAAGCCAATACTGGTGGACTCTGTACGCGACTCGATGACTTTATCTAAGCCTGCAAACGCGCCGCCACAAATAAACAAAATGTTGGTTGTGTCGATTTTTAAAAAATCGGAATTAGGCACTTTGCGGCCACCCTGCGGGGGCACGCTAGAGACGGTTCCCTCTACGATTTTGAGTAGCGCCTGCTGCACGCCTTCACCCGATACATCACGCGTGATGGATGGGTTTTCGGTTTTGCGTGAAATCTTGTCAATTTCGTCAATAAACACAATGCCTTGCTGGGCTTTGGCGACGTCGTAGTCGCAGGCTTGTAAGAGCTTAGTAATGATGCCTTCTACGTCTTCGCCGATATAACCCGCTTCGGTGAGCGTCGTCGCATCCGCCATCGCAAACGGGACATCCAAAGTTCGCGCTAATGTCTGCGCGAGCAGTGTTTTGCCTGAGCCCGTGGGTCCAATCAAAAGGATGTTGCTTTTAGAGAGCTCAACATCGCCCTTTTTAGCTTTGGCTTGGAAGCGAATTCGCTTGTAGTGGTTGTAAACAGCCACGGCCATTGTGCGTTTGGCACTGTCTTGTCCAATGACGTAGCTATCTAAGTTACGTTTAATCTCCGCCGGCGTGGGTACGCCGTCTTTGGTTTCCTTGGCGATCACGCCAGGCAACTCTTCTTCTAAAACGCCATTGCAAAGCTCAATACATTCGTCGCAAATAAATACATGAGGGCCTGCGATGAGCTTTCTCACTTCGGCTTGATCTTTATTGCAAAACGAGCATGACAAAGGCGCTAGCGCTGCCCCCGATGTTTTTGCAGTCGTTTTATCGATGCTCGGTTTTTTATCGGCCATAGTTATTAATTAGCAACAGGTGTTTCGCCGCTAGGACGCTGGGCAATCACTTGATCGACAAGGCCATAAGCCATGGTTTCTTCCGCACTCATCCAATAATCACGCTCCATGTCTTTGGCGATTTTTTCAAGCGGCTGACCCGTGCGCTCAGCCAAGATTTTGTTGAGTTGTTCGCGTGTTTTTAAAATTTCACGTGCCGAAATTTCAATGTCCGCTGCCGTGCCGCGTGCGCCACCCGAAGGCTGATGAATCATCACGCTGGCGTTAGGCAAGGCAATGCGCTTGCCCTTGGCGCCAGCTGCCAAAAGGAAAGCACCCATGCTAGCGGCCATGCCCGTGCACAGCGTGGACACATCGGGCTTGATGAAGTTCATCGTATCAAAAATCGCGAGTCCTGCGCTCACCGAGCCGCCTGGCGAATTGATGTAGAGGTAGATGTCCTTCTCTGGATTCTCGCTCTCCAAAAACAGCATCTGTGCCACCACCAAATTGGCCATGTAGTCTTCAACAGGACCCACCAAAAAGATGATGCGCTCTTTGAGCAGGCGCGAATAAATATCGTAAGCGCGCTCGCCGCGCCCCGTCGTTTCAATCACCATGGGCACCATGCCAAGCCCTTGCGTTCCTTCAATCGCGTCAGTGCCGCGTGATGGGTGAAGAATAGTATTCATCGTTGGGCTAAACATAGTGGTGTCCTTATCGGGTGGTTATTGAATTATTGCTGAGCCATGAGCTCATCGAATTCAATCGACTTGGGGACGACTTTTGCTTTTGCAAGGACGAACTCGGTCACGTTGTTTTCCATCAAAATCGCATCGACTTCGCCAAGGCGCTGGCGGTCGCCCATGTACCACTTCACCACTTCGGCTGGCTTTTCGTAGCTGGCAGCCAAATCGGCCACGTGCGCTTTGATTTGTTCCATGGTGGTTTGCAAATTATTGGCTTTGACCAGTTCCGACACGATCAGTCCAAGGCGAACACGACGTTCGGCTTGCGGTGTAAAAATCTCTGTTGGAATCGGCGCTTTTTCAGCGTCCTTGATACCGCGCTGCTTGAGTTCGGCGCGTGCGCCTTCTACCATGCGATCCACTTCTGATTGCACAATCGTTTTTGGCAGCTCAAGGTCGGCGTGGGCAATCAAAGCGTCCATCACGGCAACCTTGTTTTTGTTAACCAAGCGGAACTTCACTTCGCGCTCTAGATTATTGCGAATGTCAGCCTTCAGCCCAGCAACCGTTGCGTCTTTCACGCCCAGCGATTTCGCTAACTCGTCGTTAATTTCTGGCAAGTGCGCCGCTTCGTTTTTCTTAATCGTGACCATAAAGTCAGCTGTTTTGCCAGCCACGTCTTTGCTTTGGTAGTCTTCTGGGAATGCGAGCGGAAAAGTTTTGCTCTCGCCAGGTTTCATCCCGCGCACCGCATCGTCAAATTCTTTCAGCATTTGGCCTTCACCCACCAAAAACTGGAAGTCAGCTGCTTTGCCGCCGTCAAACAGTTCGCCATCAATCTTGCCTTCAAAGTCCACGGTTACGCGGTCGCCAGCTTCTACGCCTGCGTCCATGCCGCGCTGGGCAAAGCTGCGGCGCTGTTTTTGCAAAATAGCGACAGTCTTGTCAATAGCAGCATCCGACACTTCGGAGGTGAACTTTTGAATTTCAGCCGTCGACAAATCCTTGATCGTGACTTCTGGATACACCTCAAAGAGTGCTTCAAATTTAAGCTCATCGCCGCCCTCGGTCGCCTCCAACTCATTGATCCTGGGCTGACCTGCCACGTTGATCGCGGCCTCAGTAACAGCCTCGTTGAAGGCTTTTCCCACGTGCTCGTTCATGATCTCGTACTGCGCTGAATAGCCGTATTGCTGAGCCACCATGCTCATAGGCACTTTGCCTGGGCGAAAGCCCGCCATCTTGACAGTCTTCGCGATCTTTTTGAGACGCGCTTCAACTTCAGTGCTGAGTGCTTTCGCTGAGAGAGTAAGGATAATTTTGCGCTCTAACTTCTCGAGCGTTTCAACGGTAACTGCCATGGTGCAAGTGCCTTCAAGGGATAAGTGTAAAAAAGAAAAATTTGGTGCGCGAGGGGGGACTCGAACCCCCACACCATTGCTGGCGTCAGGACCTAAACCTGGTGCGTCTACCAATTTCGCCACCCGCGCTTCTAAAAATTCAAAGAGAATTAGGTCAACCGTAGATTTTACTGCGAATGCGCTGCATGTACATAAATGTGTTCAATAAGTTATGCGCAAGTGCAGTTGGAGTATGTCAGTTTGTGAGGGTTGCCGCTAGGTCAAACCCCTAACGATGTGGCTTGAGGGTGCTAGCATGAATATGCTAGTATTAAGATTATGAAAGCTCTCCGCCATATGGTCCTTGTATCTCTAGCCCGTTCGATTTACTTCAACCTCGACGATTTGCGGGCATCCCTCAATGACGCATCTACGGTCACGACTAGCGCAAACAATTGGGGTCTGCCCCCAATTGGCCTGCGCGGATTTCGCTAATAAAGATGCCCTCTAAGCCATATGGAATAAGGCTTGCAGCAGTGCCGTGTTTGCAAGCGAGTAATGATAACGATTGGAGAATGACAGCATGAAAAAAATTATTCACTCAAAAATATTGATTTGTCTATTGTTGTTAGCAAATCAAACGCTTGCGCAAACACAACCTTTAGCCCCAAGCGTTCCAAATCGTGGGCTTTATTGCAACATCAATTTACAAGATTTAAATGAAGTGGTACATAAATCGTTGCAACGCTCGCATGAAATAGACATGTGTATGGGGCTCAAAAATTACAACATGTTTAAGAGTTGGAAAGGACCTATCGCTGTGGCTACTGCGATGGCAAAAAAATACACGCCTAAAGACAAAGATGGCAATCTCGGTGAAGAGCCTTTGTTTTATTTTCGTGATTACAAAATTCTTTCTTCCAAAGATGTTGCACCGATTGATGGCAAATCTGCACGTAGCTACCAAATTAAGGTTTTGTACGTTCTCATGTCTCCTATTACTGATGGCAACACATTTATTCCGCTATGCGAGACCGAGACTTATGAACCCATTTATGTCAAAGAGGATTGGGGCTGGCATCCTGTACCTAATATTCGATTACCTGGGCTCTATTGGGATAGGGCAATTGAAATTAGCAAAAATCACATTGATCAATATTTGACCGCTAAAACGACGGATACATCAGCACGCTTGCAAGCAAAAGCTGTGTCACGCGAAAAATCAATCAAAAGATTAGAGCGGGAAATTGAGCTCGCTAAGCAATGTCAACAAACTTTGAACTAGGAGCACAACGTGGCAACAACACCAACTATCAGCAACTATCGTCCATTTGGCTATCCACCTAGTCACCCGTTTGGCGAGCCACGCGGTTCGGACTTGCATTGGGGGCAAGACTTTGCCGCGACTAACGGAACACCCATTCCATCTGCTACTGCGGGCACGGTCGTTTTTTCTGGCTTTAACAAAAGCGGCGGCTTAGGTTGGGTGGTCATTGTGAAAGATGCCAATGGTGCAGGGCATGTTTATGCGCACATGGGTAAGGCTTTTGAAAATGGTGAAGGTAATCCACCGACTGGTATGCCAAAAGTTGGCGATGCGGTTAATGCAGGTGATGCCCTTGGTCCAGTGGGCAATACAGGACGAGTCAAGCCTGCGCCGACAGAAGCTAATCCATTAGCAGGAACGCATCTGCACAACACGACGATTGCAGAAGATCAAATGAAAACTGTAGAGAGGGCTGGAGAAATAATCAAGACTGGTGGCACAGGCGCGATTGGTATTCCACTGGATGGCAATACAACCGTCAATCCTAGTGAATATGCCCAGCAAAACCCAGAGCTATATGGCGGTACTTCAGTCGTTAGCTCTGACTCATCAACCTCCACTGACACCTCCACCAGCACCTACACCCAGACCGACCCAATGGGCACGGGCGATGCGGCGGCGATTCTTAATTCGGGCAGCGGCACAGGCTCAACTAGCAACTCTGCAACTCCAACAACGTTTAAGCCCGCCCCACGCCCCTCTGACAT
>JANXRP010000094.1 GCA_025352965.1 Comamonadaceae bacterium | reverse complement strand
GCTGACCACAGAGTGCATGGTTTCCGAATCACCAAAAGACGACACGCCAATGGGCGGCGGCATGGGTGGTGGAATGGGCGGCATGGGTGGAATGGGTGATATGGGGATGTAATCACCCAAGAGTCCGTTCGCGCTAACACGCGAGCCGTTCGCCCTGAGCTTGTCGAAGGGTGAATGCAAAAATAAAATCCCCGCAGATCGAAAGGTTTGCGGGGATTTTTGTTTTAGACTGCATCGCAATTAAACAAACAAACATAACGACGCAGTCACCAAAAGTGGTATTTTCAACCTAAGGACACACATCGTGGCAGTAAAAGTAACGCCTTCAATGGCAAAAAATCAAATGGCACGTGCTATCTATGCCATTGCAGTACCACCGCCTGCAAAAGATGCAGTAGAGGCTATTTGGAAACATTTCAAGAGTCGTTGCGCCTACTGCGATAAGCGGTTAACCCGAAATAGCAGAAAGGCACATCTTGACCACTTAGTTTCAATAAGCGAAGGTGGTAACAACGATCGGCATAACCTCGTTCTCTCATGTAGCATATGCAACGGAGATGAAAAACTAGATCGGCCATGGCGAGAGTTTTTAGAAGAGAAAACAGAAAACTTGAGCACCGAATTGCGGACGAGTCGGTTTGGTCGAATCCAAGAATGGGCAAATCAGGCCGCAGACACTGCGAATCAACGTGAGCGGGTTTCTCAATTTCAAGAGCTAGTAACCCAAGCACACAGTAGTTTTGATCAAATTGTGCAAAGAGCTAGAGCGCTCTCACTCTAGAGTTCCCTAGCGATACCCGCAGCCATTTCTGCACGTGCGCTGGTAATTAAGAGATTCAGTTTTCCTGCTTTTAAATCACTGGCAATTTGCCTGTCCCACTGACCGTCGTCCAGGTCGAACATCCAATCGCGTAGCTGGATGAAGTCGTGTTTGGGCAAGCTCATTATTTTGGTTTCTAACTCTTCAACGTAGCTCATACTGCGCTCCTGAATGTGTTTTTTTTGATCTGATGATTATGGCAAATGTAACTACGGCAGCATTGGGATGTAATTTTCCGCGAAACGTTCTAACCTTCTAAGACGCTAACCCCCACAGGCTGAAAGGCTTGTGGGGGTTTTGGTTGGTATGCGCATGGTCGTAGTCCACATTCCCAAAATGTTCAGCAACCAACTCGGACAAGCGGCTATCTAAATCTGCCTCGGGCAGCAAGAGATGCGCCTCAGTTTCACTGCCATGATTAACCAGTGTTGCACCTCTGTTTTTAGCGATGCGCAGCATGCGTGAGTTTTCGGTTAAGGCTTGAATATGGAATTCGCTAATGCCTTGGTTGCGGGCATGCGTCACGGCGCGATTGAACAAGCGGCCGCCGTAGCCTCTTGCCTGATACGCAGGCAGTACCGATACGCCGAACTCAGCCTTTTGCGAGTACCCCAAACCAAAACTCAGCGGCGCTTGATAGGGCTCGCTCATTTGCGCGACATGCGCCACTGCGACTAATTCGGCTTGCTTGCCGTAAATGCCATACACGTGGTCGCGTTCAAAATTTAAGCCCTCAACATAGCTTTGGATTTGGTTGTCGGTTGCTGTAAATCCGAAGCGGTAATAGCGATCTCGCTCGGTAAGCATGACCAAATGCTTGGCAATTTGAGGTTTATCTGCGAGCCTTAATGACGCGATGCGTACAAATCGACCCGAAAGGTAACCATAGGTCTTTTGCCAATTTTTAACGAGACTGCGAACAAGGGATGTTTCAGTTGTCATACCCCTGATTATAAGGGTTTACCCTAGTTTTTGAATTTTATTTCTAGGTCTGAGAGTCTAAATACTGCCGAATGATGGCTTCAAAGCTTTCGTCAGCCTTGAGTCCCATCGTCAACGAACGCTTGTTTTCCCAGTGTGTTGGCCAACCCAGCACGATTTTTTCAACAGCGGCATCGGGAGCGTGCGTCACAAGCGCCCTGACTTTGTCACCGCAGACTTTTTGCAGGGCATCCAGCATCT
Organism: Comamonadaceae bacterium; assembly: GCA_025352965.1. Taxonomy (GTDB): domain Bacteria; phylum Pseudomonadota; class Gammaproteobacteria; order Burkholderiales; family Burkholderiaceae_C; genus JASGCK01. The sequence goes on along the minus strand of JANXRP010000094.1, from coordinate 35,917 downwards.
CGCCCACGCTGACGCTAATCGATGGCATATTGAGCGCCATGCGCCCACCAAACTGCTCGGTCGTCGCTTCAAATACTTTGATGATGCCGCCCACGGTGTTGTCGGGTGACGAAATGCCGTGCCGCGTCGTCAAAGGCACAGGATAGCTGGAGGGCACGCCAGCTATGGGCTCGCGGATGATGCCCGAGAAGAAACTAGACGCGGCACCATTGGGTTTTCCAGGGCGAACCGCGACCGTCATCAGGCGCACACTACGTCCCTCGATGTAACCTTTGCGCGAGTAATCTGCCACCAATTGCTCCAGCATAAATTTGTGCGTGCCATAGCTTGATTGCGGCATCGGATACGTGTCGTCCGTAATCGTTGCAGGCATGCTTCGTGCTGGGTCAGAGCCAAAGATGCCGCCTGAACTGGAGAAGATCAATTTCGCTTTATGGCCTGTCGTATTAAACCTGTGGCGAAGTGCATCCAACAACGCGCGGGTAGAGTCAAGATTGGAGCGCAGCCCTAAATCAAAATCGGCTTCGCACTCGCCTGAGACAGCAGATGCCAAATGGAACACCGCATCAAACGATTGATCTTTAAGCGTCTCACATTGCGATAGTAACGAGCCCACAAGCCCCGTCACGCTTGGGTTAGCGGCAAGGTCGCTAGGGAGTGGAAACTGATCGGCAAGCGTCATGTGCGTGATGCTTTTGCCGCCAAGATGCCCGCGCACCAAGAGCGTTCGTGCCAATTTTGAGCCTAAAAACCCGCTGCCGCCTGTGATGAGAATATTCATGATGTCTTCACTGCATCAGGATTACGCAGCCTGATATGCAGTTCGCGCAACTGCTTCTCGTCCACAGGGCTTGGCGCTTGGGTGAGCAAACACTGGGCGCGTTGGGTTTTGGGGAAGGCGATCACGTCGCGAATGGACTCTGCGCCTGTCATCAAAGTGACGATACGGTCTAGGCCGAACGCGAGACCACCATGCGGCGGAGCGCCGTACTGCAAGGCGTCCAAGAGGAAACCAAATTTCATCTGCGCGTCTTCAGGCGTGATTTTGAGTGCGTCAAACACTTTCTTTTGCACATCGGCCTGATGGATACGCACCGATCCGCCGCCCATCTCCCAGCCGTTAAGCACCATGTCGTAGCCTTTGGAGAGGCACTTCTCGGGCGCTGTCGTCATCCAGTCTTCGTGACCATCTTTTGGTGCAGTAAAGGGGTGATGCGTCGCGGTGTAGCGCTGGTTCTCTTCGTCGAACTCGTACATCGGAAAATCGACCACCCACATCGGCGCCCAGCGGTCTTCAAACAAACCCCACTTTTTGCCCGAAACGCTTTGACCAATCTTGACGCGGAGCGCGCCAATGGCATCGTTGACAATTTTTTCTTTGTCTGCGCCAAAGAAAATAATGTCGCCATTTTTAGCGCCTGTGCGAGTCATAATTTCGGCAATCGCTTTGTCATGCAAGTTTTTGACGATAGGGCTTTGCAACCCCTCTTTGCCTGTGGTGGCATCGTTGACTTTGATCCAAGCCAAGCCTTTAGCACCGTAGATTTTGACAAATTCGGTGTAAGCATCAATCTCGGAACGCGGCATTTCTGCACCGCCTGGCACGCATAGCGCCACCACACGCCCACCCTTCATGGTGGCGGGTGCAGAGAACACTTTGAAGTCCACGTCTGCCATCACATCGGTCAGTTCAGCAAACTGCATCTTGACGCGCAAATCGGGTTTGTCGGAGCCATACAAATGCATGGCATCAGCGTAGGTCATCACAGGAAATTTGGCGCCCAAGTCACCACCCACAAGGTTCACGTTAATGGCTTTTTGGAACACTTCGACCATCATGCCCTCAAACATATCGCGGATTTCTTGCTCGGTGAGGAAGCTGGTCTCGATATCAATCTGTGTAAATTCTGGCTGACGATCAGCGCGCAAGTCTTCGTCGCGGAAGCACTTTGTGATTTGGTAATAACGGTCGTAGCCCGCCACCATCAAGAGCTGTTTAAAGAGCTGTGGGCTTTGCGGCAAGGCGAAGAATTGACCTTCTTGTACACGGCTTGGCACTAAATAATCACGTGCACCTTCTGGCGTAGATTTAGTCAGCATCGGGGTTTCAATATCGATAAAGCCGTGCGAGTCCAAATAGTTGCGTACCGTCATGGCGACTTTATAGCGCAGCATCATGTTGCGCTGCATGGCAGGACGACGCAGGTCTAGCACGCGGTGCGTAAGGCGCGTGGTTTCGGACAAGTTATCGTCATCCAGCAAGAATGGCGGCGTGACGGAGGCGTTCAAAACCTTCAGCTCGTGACACAAAATTTCGATCTTGCCGCTCTTCAAGTCAGCATTCACTGTGCCTTCGGGCCGTGCACGCACAATGCCCGTCATCTGGATACAAAATTCGTTGCGTAGCACTTCGGCGACTTTGAACATTTCGGCACGGTCAGGATCGCACACCACTTGCACATAGCCTTCGCGGTCACGCAAATCAACAAAGATCACCCCGCCATGGTCACGACGGCGGTTGACCCAACCACACAGCGTGACGGATTGACCAACGAGCGCCTCGGTAACTAGACCGCAATAAGAAGTTCGCATGGATGTTTGCATTTGGTTTTTCATTTTTTCAAGTCTCTAATTTCAAAATTTTTCAGCAGGCGCAACGACACCCATCGACACCACATATTTCAAGGCTTCGTCCACACTCATAGACAACTCTTGGCATTCCGATTTTTTAAACATCATCATGTAGCCACCCGTTGGGTTGGGTGTTGTTGGGATGTACACACTCAAAAATTCCTCTACCACACCGTGCTGGAGCACTTTCAAAACGTCGCCGCTAGGTACGCCCGTCACAAAGCCAATCGTCCAAGTGCCAGCGCGCGGCCACTCCACCAAAACAGCTTTGCGAAACGCATTGCCATTTTCCGAGAACAAGGTATCGGACACCTGTTTAACGCTGGAATAAATAGAGCGCACGACGGGAATACGACCCAAAAGTGCGTCCCACCAGCCAATGAGGCGTTTGCCCAAGAAATTGCTTACGGTGGCACCAACCAAAAGGAGCACGGCCAACGTCAAAATAACACCAAAACCCGGAATATGCACGGGCAATAAAACATCGGGGTGCCAAGCTTTTGGCAGCAGCAGCAGCGATTTATCAAGCGAACTAATCGCCCACTCCAGCAGCCAGATGGTGATAGCCAGTGGCACGAGAACCAAAAGTCCAGCAAAAAACCATTTACGAAAATTAGCCATCATGTTGACGCTCCTGAGGTTGACGTGGACGGTGACGCTGCGGCAGGTGTCGGCGCAGGGGTGCTGGCTGGCTGGCCAGATGTATCGGCACTTGCAGGCACGGCAGTCTCGGAAGCCTTATCAGACGTGGCCTGCACGGCAGTCCCTGCCGTGGCTGGTTTTTGACCCTCGCGGAAATCGGTGACGTACCAGCCAGAGCCCTTCAGCTGAAAGCCAGCGGCAGTCACTTGCTTGGCAAGCGATTCACTGCCGCATGCAGGACACAGGGTGAGTGGTGGATCCGAAATTTTGCGCAGAATGTCTTTCGACACACCGCAAGATGAGCATTTGTAGGCATAAATTGGCATAACCTTCGATTATCCCATGTAGCCAGCGCCTGCGAGGGCTTGAATACGCGAAAATTGCCTGCAAATCTTGCCCACTACTTCCTACCGAAAGATCCCATGGTTCCGCACCTTATTACCGCTCTCACTGGTCCAACTAACGATTTGGAGCAAAAAATCTTAGATAGCTTGCCTGCCATTGAGCGCTGGTTTCGTATGGAGTGGTTGGAGCGCACACCCCCTTTCTATACCTCGGTCGATTTGCGCAATGCAGGTTTCAAGCTCGCCCCCGTGGACACCAACCTCTACCCAGGCGGCTGGAACAACCTGACACCAGAAATGCTGCCGCTCGCCGTGCAAGCCGCCATGTCGGCGATTGAAAAAATTTGCCCTGAAGCCAAAAATTTACTGCTCATCCCTGAAAACCATACACGCAACACGTTTTATTTAACCAATGTCGCACGGCTTAAAAAGATCTTTCAGCAAGCAGGTTTGAATGTGCGCCTTGGCACGATCAACCCTGAGATCACTGAGCCAACCACTTTCGATCTACCCACAGGCGAGCATGTAACCTTAGAGCCCGTGGTTCGTACCAAAAATCGCCTTGGCCTCAAAGACTTTGACCCTTGCACCATTTTGCTCAATAACGATTTGAGCGCTGGCACACCAGAGATTTTTCAAAACTTGAACGAGCAGCATCTGTTGCCACCCCTGCACGCGGGCTGGTATATGCGCCGCAAATCCACCCATTTTGCGGCTTACGACAAAGTAGCAGATGCCTTCGCAAGCCTTATTGGTATTGACCCGTGGCTCATCAACCCCTATTTTTCTCGCTGCGGAAGCGTAAATTTTGCCGAGGGCACGGGCATGGATTGCTTGACGGGCGAAGTGGACAAATTGCTTAAAAAAATTCAAGCTAAATACGATCAATATGGCATCACCGAGAAGCCTTTTGTGATTGTCAAAGCCGACAACGGCACCTACGGTATGGGCATCATGACCGTGCGTAGCACCAAAGATTTGGAAGTGATCAACCGCAAAACCAAAAATAAGATGAGTGTGGTGAAAGACGGCCAAACGGTCAGTGAAGTCATCATCCAAGAAGGCGTGCAAACCATGGAGCGCGTGCACGAAGCCATGGCTGAGCCTGTGGTGTACATGCTCGATCGCTACGTGGTGGGAGGTTTTTACCGCGTGCATGCGGAGCGCGGCATTGACGAAAACCTCAACGCACCAGGTGCGAGCTTTGTACCGCTAGCCTTCGCTAATGCGACCAACACACCAGAGCTAGGCGAGAAGGTGGGCTGCAGCGCACCAAATCGGTTTTATATGTACGGCGTGATTGCGCGCCTAGCCATGCTTGCAGCCAGTTACGAGCTAGAGATGACCGACCCTGCGAGCATGGATCTATAACCCATGCTTGATCTACTTGCCCTATGCCTACAACTATCCCTACCCTTGCCCAGCGTGCCAGACAAACTGTGCAGCAGTGTCCAACTTGAGGCCTCCAGCGCTGTCTCTGCCCTAGGTCGTACGATTTTGTTACGGGATGTTGTGGCTGAAGCGCCCAAACGCCGTGTGCTGGTGCTAGGCGGTATACATGGTGATGAACGCTCAGCCAGCTCGCTCGTCTTTCACTGGATTGGGCATGCACAAACCACACCCGCCAGTACGCATTGGCGTTTTATTCCTGGGCTTAATCCAGATGGATTGCTCGCACAGCCACCCAAGCGCACCAACGCAAATGGCGTGGATTTAAATCGAAACTTTCCCACACCCGACTGGCAGCGCGACGCGGTCAGTTATTGGGCGACCAAAACTAAAAAAGACCCTAGGCGCTATCCTGGCAAAGAACCGTTATCGGAGCCCGAATCTAAATTCTTATACGAGCAAATCGAAAGTTTTAAGCCTGACATCATTGTGAGCATTCATGCGCCTTTTGGTGTCCTGGATTTCGATGGCCCATCCACCCCTCCGCACAAACTTGGCCGCTTGTATCTTGATCAAGTGGGGATTTATCCTGGGAGCCTAGGTAACTATGGCGGTGTCACGCTAGGCATACCCGTCGTCACCGTGGAGTTGCCTCATGCAGCCAAAGCCCCCACCACACCTGAGATGCGTCAAATGTGGCTGGACTTGGTACGCTGGATGAGTGCCCATCCAATTAAGCCCGCCCCCTCACCTTAGCCCAACCCTAGCCTCTCCCACGAGGGGCGAGAGGACAAGATCACGACAGCAGCGCGTTCACCCGCTTCACATACGCGGCAGGGTCAGCAGGCATACCGCCTTCGGCCAGCATCGCTTGGTCAAACAAGATGTGTGCAAGGTCATTGAAATTGACCGAACCTTCCAGCTTTTTAACCAGCGCGTGCTCGGTGTTGATCTCCAAAATCGGCTTGCTCTCAGGCGCAGCTTGACCCGCTTGCTTCAGCATGCGTGCGAGCTGTGCGCTCATACCATCGTCCTTGACCACCAAACAAGCAGGCGAATCGACAAGACGCGTTGTCACGCGCACATCTTCGGCTTTGTCTTTGAGCGCTTCCTTCAGCTTCGCCAGCAGCGGCTTGGCAGACTCAGCAGCGTCTTGCGCAGCCTTTTTCTCCGCCTCGTCTTGCAGCTTGCCTAAGTCAAACGCGCCCTTGGCTACGCTTTGTAGCGGTGTGCCATCAAACTCATTTAAGAAGCCAAGCGCCCATTCGTCCACGCGGTCGGACATCAAGAGAACTTCGATGCCTTTTTTCTTAAACACTTCAAGCTGTGGGCTATTTTTGGCCGCCGCCAGCGTTTCAGCAGTCATGTAGTAAATCGCCTCTTGGCCTTCTTTCATACGGGCTTTGTAGTCCGCAAAGCCCATCGAGACCGCGTCGTTGGTGCTTGAGGCAAAACGCAAGAGCTTGGCGATCTTGTCCTTGTTTTGCATGTCTTCGCCAACGCCCTCTTTCAGCACTGCACCAAACGCTTCGTAAAACTTGGCGTATGTCGGCGCATCCATGCCCTCCAGCATTGACAGAATGCGGCGTGTATTGCCTTCGCGAATCGCTTTGGTGTCGCGACTTTCCTGCAAGAGCTCACGCGAGACGTTCAAAGGCAAATCAGCCGAGTCAATCACACCCTTCACGAAACGTAAATACACAGGCATGAGGCTTTCTGCATCGTCCATGATGAAGACGCGCTTGACGTAGAGCTTGATGCCTGCTTTTTTGTCGCGATTCCACAAGTCATGCGGCGCAGTGGATGGGATGTACAGCAGCTGCGTGTACTCAGTCTTCCCTTCCACGCGGTTGTGGCTATGGGCTAAAGGCGGGGCAAAGTCATAGCTGATTTGTTTATAGAACTCGTCATATTGCTCTTGAGTAATGTCAGACTTAGCGCGTGTCCACATCGCGCTGGCTTTGTTAATCGTCTCCCACTCGTCGGTGGTCACCATCTCGCCAGGTTGGTTGTCTTTGCCCTCTTTCCATTCTTCTTTGCGCATCAAAATCGGCAGCGAGATGTGCTCGGCGTATTTGTTGATGATGGATTTAAGTTTCCACGCAGAGAGAAAATCGCCAATCTCAGTAGAGCCTTCTTCGTCTGCACGCAAGTGAAGCGTGACACTGGTGCCGCGCTCGTCTTTGGTCATCACTTCAGTTTCAAAATCTCCCGCGCCACCGCTCGTCCAGCGCACACCCTCGGCGGCAGATGTTCCGCCGCGACGTGTCTCAACCACCATTTTGTCGGCGACGATAAAGCCTGAATAGAAACCCACGCCAAATTGACCAATTAAAGAGCCATTGTCCTTTGCACTAGCTTTTTGTGCGTCGCCAAGCTTGGACACAAAGTCTTTCGTACCCGACTTGGCAATCGTGCCCAAATGGTCAATGGCTTCTTGAGCCGTCATGCCAATACCATTGTCCGAAATCGTAATCGTGCGCGCCGTTTTGTCAAACGAGACGCGAACTTCTAAGTCCGATTTGCCTTCAAACAAAGCGTCATTGTTCAAACCTTCAAAGCGCAGCTTGTCGCAAGCGTCTGAGGCGTTTGAGATCAACTCGCGTAGAAAAATTTCTTTGTTGGAATACAGCGAGTGCGTCACAAGGTGCAAGAGCTGCGCGACTTCGGCTTGAAAGGAATGTTTGGTGGTCATGGTTCAAAAGTAATAAAAAGAAAAGAGAACGCCCCTAGAGTTAGGGACAGAGGATGAAATTTCAAGCTGCTAGTAACAACCAATTTTCTAGCTCGAAACGCTTGAAGTCAGCATCAAATGTGACCATGCGCAGCCCTGTAGACTGAGCAATTGAAGCCAAATAGGCGTCAGTCACCATGCGCGCTGGGATATCTTCAATCAAGCGGCTCATTGTTTCACTCGTCCGCAAAGCCATGTCCGTTGTTTCAGGCAACCACTTAACTAGAGGCGTATTTAAAAAATTTAAGTATGCGGCGTGCCCCTCAGCAAGCGACAAAACAGACGGCCCCATCACTGCTTTTTGCGACAGTATTCGAACCATTCCAAGCATCGTCGTTCTGCAAAACCACAAAAAAGTACCTTTTGCTTGCTCGGCTTGCCAATATGCCAGAGCCTGCTTGTGATGGTCGTGCGCAGTATGCGCAAGCGCAACCCAAACATTGATGTCAAGAAGATCGCCTTTGGGGACTCGATTCGTCAACCAATCATTTAGCGTATCACTGTCATTCACTTGCAATGGGCTACTGGGTTTATATGCTGGGTATTTCATGTAGAGCTTGCGCTTGATCGCCTTGTGCCAAACGCGTCTCGCTCCAAAGTTTCAGCATCCATTAATTCATAAAGATCGGCATTGCTAAGCGTCTTCATTGAAATAGCCATCGGCCCTTTTGAAGGGATCGTAGGCGGTGGGTAGTAGGACCTGGGCGAAGTCGCGGCAGCTTCTGATGAATCCGCTGCAGCCAACCCCTTCTCTAGCAAGCCAATAACCGTTTCGCGCAGGGTCACGCCATCAATCGCCGCTCGGGTTTTGAGGTGGACAAATAACTCACTCGGAAAATCTAGTGTAGTGCGCATATTTGTGATTTTATGCAAATATGCAAATAAGTCAAGTGACGAACTTATTTCGGCAAGCTCTCCACCTCACGCTGCCAGCGGTCTAAGAGGCGCTTGCGCTCGGCTGCTTTGCCATATTTTTCAAAATCGTATTTGACAAGGCGCACGTTATCCAAAAGCGGAATTTTGGGATCGGGCTTGAATGTCTTATTGGCTGGCACTTGCAGGCTATTGGCTCTTGCGCCGATGCGCTGTCCGTCTGGGCTCATGAGCCAGTCGTAATACTGCTTGGCAGCGGCAGGATTTTTGCCCCCTTTAATCAAGGCAATACCGCCAATTTCGTAGCCCGTGCCTTCGCACGGCGCTCCCGACTTCACGGGATAGCCGTTGTGCGTCCAGCCATCAAAACCAAAAATAAACGATACGCCTATCGCCACTTCGCCCTTTGCCACATTGGGCGCTTGTGCCGTACCACTACGGGTGTATGTTGTGATATTTTTGTGCAACTTCTTCATGTAATCAAAAGCAGCGTCTTCGCCCATCATCTGTACAAGTCCTGCCAAGATGGTGTACGCCGTACCGCTAGCAGCTGGATGCGAAGTTTCAATTTCGCCTTTGTAACGTGGGTCCAACAAATCCTTCCAGCATTTGGGTGCGGGTAGATTTTTTTTCTTCAGCACTTCGGTGTTCCAACCAAAACCAATCGCCGAGGTATAAAAACCGCCAACACGATTACCCGTCATGGCATATTGACGCACGCTCCAAGAATGCAAGTCATTGATGTAGCTGGGTCGGTAGGCTTCCAGTAGCCCCACTTCCGCTGCTTGCAAATACGGATCGCCCGTGCCGCCCCACCAAATGTCGGTCTTCGGATTGGCCGCTTCAGCGCGAAGTTGCGCCAGTGCCTCGCCCGTCGCTTTACGCACTTGCAGCACTTTCACACCCGTGGCTTTTTGAAAATCGCTTGCCGCCAATTCGCACCACGATTGATCCGTAGAACAAATGGCATTCACCGTGCCTTGCTGGGCAAGGGATACAGAGCAAATAGCCGTGCAAGCCATAACCAACAAGGCTTTCAAAAGAGAGGCGTGTTTCATTTTGACTTTCTAAAAATTATTAACTCTATGGATTCCCGCCTGCGCGGGAATGATGAATCCTAAAACCGTTCATCTGGTCGCAAATAGCGCCATTGCCCTAGCGGCAAATTTCCTAACATGAGTTTACCAATGCGAACGCGCTTCAATCCCACAACGGTCAAGCCCACAGCCTCACACATGCGGCGGATTTGGCGTTTTTTACCTTCGTTCAAAACGAATCGTAACTGTTCAGAATTTTGCCAATCCACCTTGGCGGGCTTGAGCGGCTTGCCATCCATGTGCAGGCCGTGCCTGAGCTTGGCCAATTGATCGGCGGGGAAAACGGACTGAATATCCACCGTCAAAAGCCCATGTTGTGGCGTGCGGTAACTGACGCGCACCAAATACTCTTTCTCAATCGTGGAGTCCTCACCAATCAACGTCCGCGCCACACGACCATCTTGCGTGAGGATGAGTAAGCCCGTGGAGTCAATGTCCAAGCGGCCTGCGGGGACGAGGCTATTCCAATGACTAGGATGAAACTGCGTGCGAGAAGGGTCATCATCCCAGCGCTGCGCAGGCACCACCAGCACCTTGGCAGGCTCGTAGCCGTCTTCGGCTTGGCCGCTGACAAAACCAATCGGTTTGTGAATGACAACCGTCACTTGTTCCGCTTGACGGCCTGTGGCTTCGCGGTGAATCTCAATGTGCGCGTCCGCTGGCACGGGCTGCCCCAGCACGGCGGGCGCACCGTTCACGCGCACCCAGCCGCGCGCGATCCAGTCATCGGCCTCGCGGCGCGATGCCAAGCCCAGCTCGGACATGCGTTTATTGAGTCGAATCAAAGTGGGTTCGTTCATATTAATTTTTTAATATCAGGTACTGTGAGTCCGCCGTACTCTAAGCGAATCGTACCTTGTGCCTCCAATGCCTTCAGCGCCACGTTCACTCGCTGGCGCGAGAGTCCCACCAAATACGCGAGTTCTTGCTGCGTAATCGTCAAAGTGTTACCGATTTGCGGATACAGCGTGGGATTGAGCAGCCCCGCCAGCGTTCGCGCCACGCGGTGCTCGGGGTTGCTGATGCGATCCACCTCGCGAGCTGCAATGAACTGACTGAGCCGCTCATTCAACTGCCGCATCAGATACTTATTAAATGCAATCGAATGATCAAGCAGCCAATGAAACGCTTCTATGGAAATACCCGCAACGATGCTGTCTCTTAGCGCTGAAATGTTGTAACGATAAGGCTCTCGCTTTAAAACCGTTCCCTCGCCAAACCAACCGCCCGTGGGCACGCCGACAAAAGTCATGGTTTTTCCGTCCTTGCTATCGCTACTCATTTTGAGTAGTCCTTCAATCACGCCAAACCAATAAGTCACAGGCCGCCCAATGCGGCAAATCACGTCGCCCTCTTCAGCTATCGTGACTTTGATTTCGGGCAGTACATAGTCGTAATCAGATTTTGATAACAAAGCCAACCACGGGATAGCCAGCAGCTCTTGCTTTGTTGGCACGCGCTGCCGATTGATCAAGCTATTCGTCGTGAAACTTACAACAGTCATGCGGGAAAGTCCTAGTGGGAATGTCCCTTGAATTGTCGTCGAAACGACAACATTGCGTCAAAGTTAGTCCTACGATGCACGCTTATGGATACAACTTTCCCCCAGTTACTGCTTATGCACGCGGCCAAGCGCCCAACGGCTACTGCTATGCGCGAAAAAGAGTACGGCATTTGGCAATCGACCAGATGGAGCGGCATGGCTGATCTTGTAGAGGCCATAGCCTGCGGGCTTTCCCAAGCAGGCCTAGCGCGTGGTGATCACATGGCTATCGTCGGTAGCAACCGCCCACGCCTGTATGCCACGATGCTGGCTGCGCAAAGCCTTGGTGCAATTCCTATCCCGATGTACCAAGATGCGAACGCGGCAGAGTACGTCTTTCCAGTGAATAACGCTGAGGTTAAGTTTGCCTTTGCTGAAGATCAAGAGCAAGTTGATAAATTGGTTGAAATTCGCACCCAATGCCAGGGGCTGCTTAAAAACATTTATTTTGATGATCCGCGCGGTCTGCGCAACTATGCTGCTAGTGGCGTATCCGCATTAGATGACTTGATTGCCTCAGGAAAAGCTTTTGCAGCCACTCATCCAGATTTTTTAAAAAACGAAGTCACCCAATGCCAGCCCGATGACGTTGTCGCCATGTTCTTTACTAGCGGCACAACAGGCAACCCAAAAGGCGTTGTGCATACCCACCGAAGCATGTTGGATCGGGCGCAAGCAGGACAAGAGTTTGACCGCCTAACTGCGACTGAAGAGGTGCTCGCTTACATGCCGCCTGCTTGGGTTGGTCAAAACATCTTCTCGTATGCGCAGTGGTTGTGCTGCGGCTACATTGTGAACTGCCCTGAATCGGCAGCCACGGTGTCGATTGACCTCAAAGAAATTGGCCCCACATACTACTTTGCGCCTCCCCGCGTGTTTGAAGGTTTGCTAACCAGCGTGATGATTCGCATGGAAGACGCAGGGCGCATCAAGCGCAGTATGTTCCAGTACTTCATGACAGTTGCCAAGCGCGTGGGCCCTGCACTTACTGATGGCAAGGCGGTGGGGCTCATAGACCGTATCAGCTACGCGGTTGGCAACCTATTGGTTTACGGCCCGCTGCGTAATAACCTTGGATTCAACCGCGTCCGCGTGGCGTACACAGCAGGCGAAGCCATTGGCCCCGACTTATTTACGTTTTATCGCTCCATTGGCATCAATTTAAAACAGCTTTATGGCTCTACCGAAACAGCGGTGTTTGTTTGTTTGCAACCCGATAACGCCGCTAAGGCCGATACGGTCGGCATCCCTTGCAGCGGAGTAGAAATCAAAATCGCCTCTGACGGCGAAGTGATGGTTCGCTCTAAAGGTTTACTCAAAGAATATTACAAAAACCCAGAAGCCACTGCCGAAGTGCTGACAGTAGACGGCTGGTATCACACCAGCGATGCGGGGTTTTTAGATGCTGACGGACACCTCAAAATTATTGACCGCGTGAAGGATGTGGGACGCATTGCAGGTGGCGCTAACGATGGCGCGATGTTTGCACCCAAGTACGTTGAAAACAAACTCAAATTCTTCCCCTTCATCAAAGAGGTGGTGGCTTACGGCGACAAACGTGAGAAGGTGTGCGTCATGCTGAACATCGACTTTGATGCGGTGGGCAATTGGGCGGAACGCAAAAACATCCCCTATGCGGGCTATACCGATTTGGCACAAAAACCCGAGGTCTACGCCATGATTCAAGAGTGCGTGAATCAGGTCAACGTCGATCTGTCAAAAGACGACATGCTGTCTGGCTCACAAATCAGTCGTTTTCTTGTACTACACAAAGAGTTGGATGCCGACGATGGCGAACTGACACGTACCAACAAAGTGCGTCGTGGCTACATCGCCGAAAAATATCAACCTCTAGTCGATGCGCTGTACGACGGCAAATACGAGCAGTTTATTGAAACGGCTGTGAAGTTTGAAGATGGGCGCACGGGCTCGGTCAGTGCCACGCTGAAGATCATGGATGCCAAAACACACATGGCGCAAACGGGGATGGCAGCATGAGCGTAGACAAAAAAATAGGTGGCGTCATTCTCGACGTGCAAAACATTTCCCTCTCATTTGGCGGTGTGAAAGCGCTCACAGACATTAGCTTTAACGTTCGCGAACACGAAGTGCGTGCCATTATTGGCCCCAATGGTGCTGGCAAAAGCTCAATGCTGAACTGCATTAATGGCGTGTACACGCCGCAGCAAGGTTCAATTACCTTCCGCGGTCAAACCTTCAAGCACATGAATTCGCGCCAAGTAGCGGAAATGGGCGTGGCGCGTACCTTCCAAAACTTAGCTTTATTCAAAGGTATGAGCGTGCTCGACAACATGATGGCAGGACGAAACCTACATATCAAGAGCAACATTTTTTCCCAAGCCTTTCGCAATCCTTTTGGGATTTTTGGACTCGGTAGTGCAGAAAAAGAAGAAGTGCAGCATCGCGAATATGTCGAGCACATCATCGATTTTTTAGAAATTCAAGCCCACCGAAAAACACCTGTAGCCCAATTGCCATATGGCCTGCAGAAGCGCGTAGATCTTGGCCGCGCGCTCTCCATGCAGCCTTCAGTGCTGTTACTCGATGAACCGATGGCAGGCATGAACTTGGAAGAAAAGCAAGACATGTGCCGCTTCGTTTTAGACGTAAACGACGAATTTGGCACGACCATTGTTTTGATTGAACACGACATGGGCGTGGTGATGGATATTTCCGACCGCGTGGTGGTGCTGGACTACGGCAAAAAAATTGGTGACGGCACGCCCACCGAGGTGCGTGCGAATCCTGATGTCATCAACGCTTACTTAGGAACGAGTCATTAATATGGGATTCTTTTTAGAAACACTACTCGGCGGCTTGATGACAGGGATGCTCTATGCCCTCGTTGCGCTGGGCTTCGTCCTGATCTTTAAAGCCTCAGGCGTTTTTAACTTCGCCCAGGGTGCGATGGTGCTATTTGCGGCATTGGCAATGGCTAGGTTTGCCGAATGGATCCCAAAGATCACAGGCATTGAAGATCCTGTGTTTGGCAACATCACTGGATTTATTTGTGCCACAGCTGTCATGTTTATCTTGGCTTGGGTGATCGAGAAATTGGTGCTGCGCCATCTCGTCAATCAAGAAGGCACGACGCTTTTGATGGCGACCCTTGGCATTACCTACTTCTTAGAAGGCCTCGGGCAAACCATTTTTGGTAGCGACATCTACAAAATTGATGTGGGCATGCCCAAAGACCCCGTCACGATTTTGGAGAGTGTGTTTGCAGGTGGTATTTTGATTAACAAAGAAGACCTGATTGCCGCGCTCATCGCTGCGGTTTTGGTCACTTTGCTTTCCGTGTTTTTCCAAAAAACAGCCACAGGACGTGCCCTGCGCGCCGTTGCAGACGACCACCAAGCCGCACAGTCAATTGGTATCCCACTCAATCGCATCTGGGTCATTGTGTGGTGTGTGGCAGGCATCACAGCGCTGGTCGCAGGCATTATTTGGGGCTCAAAACTAGGGGTTCAGTTCTCACTTGCTACTGTGGCTATGCGGGCATTGCCCGTGGTGATTTTGGGGGGGCTTACTTCTGTGCCTGGCGCGATTGTGGGAGGACTCATCATTGGCGTGGGTGAAAAGCTCTCTGAAGTCTATTTGGGACACTATGTGGGCGGTGGCATTGAAATTTGGTTTGCCTATGTATTGGCCTTGGCGTTCTTGCTGTTTAGGCCGCAAGGATTATTCGGCGAAAAAATCATCGACCGCGTTTAAAGAGGAATAACAAAAATGATTTATCGCGAAAACGGTCAATTTAAAACGAACTACACCTCCGATCAACAAATCTTTGGTATTACGCAAGACCGTTGGTTTGTTTTAGGACTCATAGCGTTTGCGACATTCGTCGTTCCGTTCATTGTGGACGAGTATCTATTTCGTGCTATCTTGATTCCATTTCTTATCTTGTCTTTGGCTGCATTAGGCGTGAATATTCTGGTTGGCTACTGCGGGCAAATTTCATTGGGTTCTGGCGCTTTCATGGCGGTGGGAGCTTACGCCGCGTACAACTTTTTTGTTCGCATTGAGGGGATGCCTGTCATCCTATGTCTATTACTGGGCGGCGCATTTTCCACATTAGTTGGCGTATTTTTTGGCATTCCCAGCTTGCGTGTTCGTGGACTCTATTTAGCAATTGCAACCCTAGCTGCTCAATTCTTTTGCGACTGGGCTTTTTCACGGATTAAGTGGTTTACCAACGACTCGTCGTCGGGGAGTGTTTCCGTTTCAGACTTCGACGTTTTTGGCATCCCCATTGATTCGCCGATGGCAAAGTATTGGTTTTGTTTAGGATTTTTGATTGTCTTTGGCGTACTTGCTAAAAACTTGGTAAGGAGTGCTGTTGGTCGCGAGTGGATGGCGATCCGCGACATGGACGTTGCTGCAGCCGTGATTGGCATTCGCCCCATGTACGCCAAACTCTCTGCGTTTGCCGTATCAAGTTTCATCATCGGCGTAGCGGGCGGCCTGTGGGGCTTTGTGCATCTGGGCTCGTGGGAGCCAGCAGCGTTTTCAGTTGACCGTTCGTTTCAACTTTTATTCATGGTGATTTTGGGCGGGATGGGCTCTATCATGGGTAGCTTTATGGGTGCGGCGTTCATCGTCGTTTTACCTATCGTTATCAATATCGCGCTGCCTGTGCTCGGTGGGTGGGTCGGTATTCCAGTTAGCACCGCAGGTGTGTCGCATGCTGAATTTATTATTTTCGGTGCGCTGATCGTTTGGTTTTTAATTGTGGAACCACATGGTCTGGCTAAGCTTTGGAGCATAGGGAAACAGAAATTGCGCCTTTGGCCTTTCCCTCATTGAGTTGTATTATTTTTGTTAGTTTAATTTTAAAAAGGAGATAGTCATGAAACTTCGTCAACTCGTACTTGCAGCAACCGCTGCGGCGACTCTGGCCGTTGCCAGTACTTCCGCTTTTGCTCAGGCAAAAGAGCAATTCTTTCCTGCCTTGATTTATCGCACAGGCGCTTATGCGCCAAACGGTATTCCTTGGGCTAACGGCTTTGGAGATTACCTCAAAATGGTCAATGCCCGTGGTGGTATCAATGGTGTCAAAATTTCTACCGAAGAGTGCGACACCGCCTACGCAACAGATCGTGGCGTGGAATGCTATGAACGTCTAAAAGGCAAAGCCAATGGTGCGATGTATCACCCGTTCTCGACAGGCATCACCTTTGCTTTGACAGATAAAGCGCCTGCTGACAAAAACCCCATCATTACTGCTGGCTATGGCCGCTCCGAGTCTGCCGATGGCAACGTTTTTAAATGGAATTTTCCGCTAGGCGGCACTTACTGGGCTGCAGCAGACATCATCATGCAGGTGATTAGCAAGCGTGAAAATGGCAATCTCAAAGGCAAGAAGATTGCCCTCGTCTATCACGACAGTCCTTATGGCAAAGAGCCGATCGCACTCTTGCAAGAGCGCGCTAAAACACAAGGCTATGAGCTCTCACTATTGCCCGTGACGCACCCTGGTGTTGAGCAGACAGCGACTTGGTTGCAAATTCGCCAAAACAAGCCCGACTATGTGCTCTTGTGGGGCTGGGGTGTGATGAATGCTGCGGCACTCAAGCAAGCCGTAGCAACTGGCTATCCGCGCGACAAAATGTACGGTGTCTGGTGGTCAGCAGCAGAGCCTGACGTGAAAGACGTGGGCGAAGGCGCTAAAGGCTATAACGGCTTAGTGGCTAACGGCTATACGGGCAAAATTTTGGCTGACATCAAAAAAACTTTGCATGATAAAAAAGCGGGTACTGGACCTGTTGAGGAAGTCGGCACAGTGCTCTACAACCGTGGTATGGCGACTGCAATGATGGCCGTGGAAGGCGCATTTCGTGCACAAGAGCGCTATGGCAAGGGTAAGGTCATGACAGGCGAGCAATTACGTTGGGGTTTAGAGAATTTAAACATTACAGCCGCACGCCTTGAAACTCTAGGAATGACTGGCATCATGCGCCCCTTGAGCACATCTTGCGCGGATCACGAAGGTTCACGCTCTGCGCGTATGCACACATGGGACGGCAAAAAATGGGCTTACAGCACAGACTGGATTGAAGCCGACATGTCGTACATCAAGCCACTGACCAAGCAGTTTGCTGATAAATACGCGGCTGAGAAAAAACTGACACGTCGCACGCCAGCGGATTGCCAGTCTTAATGCCATGAGTGACAACATCGTTCTCAATGTCAATGGCATTGAGGTTATCTATAACCATGTCATCTTGGTCTTGAAGGGGGTATCCCTTCAAGTCCCAGATGGAAAAATCGTGGCGATTTTAGGTGGCAATGGCGCGGGTAAGACAACGACACTGCGTGCGATATCGAACTTGCTTAAAGGCGAACGCGGCGCGGTCACCAAGGGCTCAATCGAGCTGAGGGGTGAACGCATCGAAAACCTGTCGCCTGCCGATTTAGTGCAGCGCGGCGTGGTTCAGGTCATGGAAGGTCGCCACTGCTTTGCACATTTAACGATTGAAGAAAACTTACTGACGGGCAGCTATACGCGCAAAAGCAAGGCTGAAGTTGCCGCCAATTTAGAGAAGGTCTACAACTATTTTCCACGCCTCAAGACACGCCGCACGAGTCAAGCTGCTTACACCTCAGGTGGTGAGCAGCAAATGTGCGCCATTGGCCGTGCGTTGATGACGAATCCCAATATGGTGTTGCTAGACGAACCCTCGATGGGATTGGCTCCGCAAATCGTCGAAGAAGTATTCAACATCGTGAAAGATTTGAACGAGAAGGAAAAAGTGACCTTCTTGCTTGCCGAACAAAACACGAACATGGCGCTCAAATACGCTGACTATGGCTACATCATGGAGAGCGGCCGGGTGGTGATGGACGGTGCGGCATCCGAATTGGCTAACAATGAAGACGTGAAGGAGTTCTACCTCGGCATGGGCGGCGGTGAACGCAAATCGTTTAAAGACGTCAAGAGTTACAAGCGTCGTAAGCGTTGGCTAGCATAGGCTTTTGAGATAAGGTGAATGACTTGAGTTTTTACGATCAACAAGAGACCCGTACCGCCGCTGGGCGCGAAGCAGATTTAATGGCGGCACTGCCCGCTCAAATTGCCAACGCTCAAGCAAACTCTAGCGCTTTTGCTAGTATCCTGAAAGACATTGATGCCTCGCAGGTCAATACTAGAGGGGCTTTGGCGGCATTGCCTGTGACGCGTAAGCACGAGCTTTTAGAACTTCAGGAAGCAGCACGTGCAGCCAATCCGCATCAAAAAAATGTGTTTGGCGGTTTTAATACACAACCCTTTGGTGCGGCTATGCCGCGTGTGTTTGCAAGCCCAGGTCCTATCTATGAACCTGAAGGCAAGGCGAGGGATTATTGGCGCATGGCACGTGCCATTTACGCCTCAGGCTTTCGCTCTGGCGAGCTGATTCACAACTGCTTTAGCTACCATTTTGTGCCTGCGGGCTCCATGATGGAGTCGGGCGCTCATGCCGTGGGTTGCACGGTTTTCCCAGGTGGTACAGGGCAAACCGAGCAGCAGGTGCAAGCTATCCAACATTTGCAGCCAAGCGGCTACATTGGCACACCAAGCTTTCTCAAAATCATTGTGGAAAAGGCCGAGGAACTGGGTCAGTCACTGCCGACATCCTTTAACAAAGCCATGCTCGGCGGTGAAGCGTTTCCGCCCTCCTTGCGTGATTGGCTACTTGCACGAGGCATTGCTGGTTATCAGTGCTACGCCACAGCAGACTTGGGTTTGATCGCATATGAGACCGCAGCACGCGCGGGCCTGGTACTTGACGAAGGCGTGATTTTGGAAATTGTTCGTCCAGGCACAGGGGATCCTGTGCCTGAGGGTGAAGTCGGTGAAGTCGTGGTGACGTCACTCAATCCAGACTATCCGTTAATTAGGTTTGGCACAGGTGATCTCAGTGCAGTGCTCGTAGGCAATTGCCCTACAGGTCGAACCAATACGCGTATTAAAGGTTGGATGGGGCGCGCCGATCAAACCACCAAAATGCGTGGCATGTTTGTACATCCTGGACAAGTCGATAGCGTCGCGAAACGATTTTCCGAAATTAAGCGCGCTAGACTCATTGTGAGCGGTGAAATGGCAAACGATCAGATGCTGCTGAAGGTCGAAGTCGCCGAGCCACAAAATGGCCTTGCAGAGCGCATTGGCATGACCGTGCGCGAAGTCACCAAGCTGCGTGCCGATATTGAACTTTGCGCTGTCGGATCATTGCCTAACGATGGTAAAGTGATCGAAGATGCAAGGAGCTACCAATAATGAACACCAAACGCCTTTTTTTAAAGTCCACTGCCAGTTTAATCACGCTAGCAACAAGCAGCGCTTTTAGCCAAGCCGCTTGGCCAAGCAAGCCAGTGCGCATTGTGGTGCCTTTTGCCGCAGGCGGTACAACCGATATTTTGGCAAGAGCTATTGCGCCTGAGCTCTCGAAGGCTTTTGGGCAATCATTTTTTGTGGAAAACCGCGCAGGTGCAGGTGGCAATCTTGGCGCAGACATCGTTGCTAAATCGCCAAGCGATGGCTACACGCTTCTGATGGGCACAGTCGGTACGCATGGCATTAACCGCGCGCTCTATCCCAAGTTGCCTTACGATCCTTTTAAAGACTTTGCGCCTATCACATTGGTTGCTGCCGTGCCCAATGTGATGATCATGAATGCAGACAAAGCCAAAGCTTTAGGTATTACGAGTGTTCCAGATTTCATTGCCTATGCAAAAGCCAATCCTGGCAAGTTAAATATGGCATCCAGCGGAAATGGCACCTCGATTCACCTTGCGGGCGAATTATTCAAAAGTCGTACAGGCACATTCATGCTTCACTTCCCATACCGTGGCTCTGGCCCTGCATTGCTTGACATGCTTGGTGGCAACATGGATGTGATGTTTGACAACCTGCCTTCTGCTTTGCCGCATATCAAGTCTGGCAAGCTCAAAGCGTTTGCCGTTACAAGTAGCCAGCGCTCTAGTGCGTTGCCCGATGTGCCCACAATAGAAGAAGCTGGCAAGCTCAAAGGGTTTGAAGCCAGCTCTTGGTTTGGACTACTCGCGCCAGCAGGTACAGCAGTTGGCACCATCAATCGTCTTCAGCAAGAGGTAGCTAAAGCGCTTGGCAGTCCTGAGATTAAAGAAAAATTAATCGCACAAGGGGCAATCCCTAGCGGCAATACGCCAGCTCAATTTGCGGCACTGATCGATGCAGAACACAAAAAGTGGGCCGCCGTCGTTAAAGCTTCTGGCGCAAAAGTGGATTAGTCATCGTCATTGCTGACGACGTCACAGGGCAACTGTAATAGCCGCCCAAAAGAACAACCATAAAGAGCGCCAATCTTTAGGAACATCAACTTCCATCGTGCCGCTCCACCCACTGATGAATCCGTTTTCCTCAATGGCGCGATAGCGAATGAAATGTTTCCCCGCTGCTGCATCAGGGATATCCAACTCAGGCTTCTTGACGGTATGCGTCACTACAACGCCTTCTTTTGTGGCACCATCAAAGCCATCCGTTCGGGACATTTGCACTTCATACTCTCTGACTCTTTGATCTGTCCATCGCAAATGCAAAGTCCTGTCGTTTTTATCTATTTCTCCATCTGGTGCATCAAGCTTTGCTAAAACTGTAAATAACTGCTGCTCACTCCAGGCTCCCGTCTTGATGGTGTCTGTGCCAATTTTCATCTGCGCAGCAATACGCCAACCGTATGTGCCAGACGCTAAGCTGCGCATATCGTATCGCGTATCCTCGACTCTATATTGGGTGCGTTTTTGAGTGTTATCTTGAATCTCCACAATATAGCCAGTGGCGCCTTGAGGCTTCGCCCATAGGAGCGTCACATCGGAACCTTGCACCACTTTCTCTCCATTTTGAGGTGCCTGTAATAAAGGTGGCTGCGGTCTTGCATCAACGTTAACCGCGAGTTTTGCATCTTTACCTTCAAGACCTTGCCCATCGGCAGCACGCACCGTCAAGTAGTACGCACCATCTTGTTGAGTCGGCACGCGAATACTTTGCCCAATTGCAAAGTGTTGGCTAAAAATCACTTTATCCATAGCTTCATCTGTCGCCATTTGCACTCGATAGCCTGATACCGATCGGCCAGATTGCGAACTGGGCAACGCTGGAAATTCAAGCGCTACAGTATTTTGTTTAATCGCCCAGTTTTGCAAACTAGGCGCTTCAAGTAGCGCAACAGGGATCGGTATTTGCAGCGCCTTAGGATCTAAGCGAACACCAAAACCTCCAGGCACTTGGACCTTACGTTTTTCATCCAACTCTGCAGAGACTAAACCTTGAACGACCTCGGATCGCGTGACGACGTCTCCTGTGTCATTGGCGGAACTCAAGCTATGCGTCACCCTAAAATCCGTACCGCGCACACCTACCACGGTAGTCGGCGTTTGTATCCTGAGCGGTTTTGCACGATCCGTGGCCGTAGTCGCTCTCGTTTCAATCGCGCCTTGAATCAAGCGCATCAAACCAGAGAATGCTTTTGTACCTGTACTATTTTCTGGATTCTCACTCCGTGAGATGCCTCGGTAATAACGGCTCTCTTCTAAGATAAATTGAGATCCTGCTAACAACTTAACTTGACTAGCATCGGGGAGCTCCATCAACGCCGAAGCGTCAGGCCCCACGATGACGCGAGAACCTTCGACGATCAACCCACCCACCACGGCCAAGCTACTTTGCAAAGCTCCAGGTGACACGATTCGAACATTGCCAGTCACAGTAAGCCATTTTGCTGAGCTACTTTGAGCCGCCAGCAGGCGAACTGGTAACTTTAAGACCATTCCTGGATAAATGGTGTATGGCGCTGACTTGAGATTATTCAATTTAGCAACCTCAGGCCAATTCACGTAGGCTGGTCGTTTGAAATAGCGCTCTGCAATTGTCCCTAGTTGCTCATCACGCTCAACCACAATAGTCACGGTGTCACTAGTTTGTGCTAGGGCACTTGTCAGCGAAAAAAGAATCGCAAAAAATAAATAGCGGTACATCAGGCGACAGATAAATAAGCAAGTTTGCTATTAAATAATTATTCTTAGAAGCTTATGCCACCTTGAATCCAAAACCTGCCTCGAGAAGATGGGTCGACAGAAGAAGGCTGATTCATGCTATGCAGGCCATACATGGCGCGAAGAAAATAACCCCAAGATGTAGGCGTGGGAATTTGTGGAGGGGACTGTAATGTCATCGTCAGTCCGTAGCTACTTAATGCTCGAGAATTGAGTGTACCTAGCGCCGTTGCAGAAGGCAATGTTTCGTAAAAACGAATCCAGCCCCGATCAACAAACAAAGCATAAGTCACATTCTGAACATCGTCACCAATTTTGAGAGGGGCTGAATAACGCAACTCCATCGTGGCATTGGCACCCGTGCTACCGCCCGCTTCACCGCCATAACCGCGCGTAGAGCTAGGCCCGCCCAAACCTGTTTGCTCCGAACCATCTAAATTTTTAAAACCCCGCTGCCCACTCAATGCACTATAAAACGTCAAAGCTCCAACGGCAGATTGCTGGCGCGCAATACTGTAAGCTAGTTTTGAGAAGCGCCCCGCACTATTTGCGCCGCTGGCACTCGAATCGCTAGGGTCACTATTACCGACATAGCCACCGCTGCCCGTCACGCTATAAACGATATAGCCGCCACCGCCAAAACTATCCACGCTATCGCCACTGATGCCAAGGCGCAGTACGTTAGCGTTCGTTCTGAAGGAGGTACCTACCGTATCCACATTATTAATACCCCCCCTGACTTCACCAGCGATCCTTGCGTAAAGCGAACGATTAACCGATCGAACGATAGGGTAACTGCTATAGATGGACAGAGCGTTAGAAAGGCCGTTCGCCTGCGTCGCACTGAAACCTGCACCTAAGCGGTATTGCGAACGCGCAAACGAAACACCCGCACGCTGCCCTTCATAGCCAATAGGTAGTGAATAACTCGCACTACCCGTTTTGGTTGCCGACACCATCGTTGTTGTCGCAAAACCCAAACTGAGTTGGTCGCCATTATTTCTCAAGTTGTTCAGATCTGCACTGGCATTCAATCGGGTCACACCCGTCGAGGGGGAACCAAAATTATCAAAACCAATCGAGTAGGCATTAGGTTTAGTCCCTCGCACCTCAACGTCAAGCTCAGAAGTTCCGGTAACAGTACCTGGCTTCAAGTTCGCAGTACCCGTAACGCCAGGCAAATCTTTGATCAGCAAGACCGCACGCTCCAAGCCGCTATCTGTGATGAACTTGCCGACACAGTCTTTATTGTTGCCCACACTACACAAATTGTTAGCGATCATTTGCTCTAAGCGTCCAGTGCTAATAGGACTACTATTTTTGATATTAATGGCGCTGAAATGACCTTCAACGATATTGATCGTGATGACACCATCCGTACTTTGCTGAGCTGGCAAGTAAGCCCGACCAACCGTAAAGCCCTTCGCACGATAGTACCGAGAGAGGCCATCCATTAAACGATCCAAGGCTGCAAAATCAAGTTGCTTATTCACACTGGCGGATACCAAGGTTTGCAACTCGTTGTTGCTGATCGCAACATTGCCATTAAATTTAAAGCCCTTGATTAAAACTGTGACCGCATTGGGCAAGCTCTCACGAGGTACGGGTAGCGGTGCCGTTGTATTGACTGGATTTGCTTCATGCGGCGGAACAATCAGCTGCGCGTCCTTGTTGACTTGTCCCGCCTGAGGCAATGCTTGCGACCATGCAACACTGGCCGTGAAACTAGTAAAAACAAGCGCTAATTGAATCAATCGTCGACAAAATTGCCCCTCCATCGAAGGGTTTAACGTAAGAGAAATGCGCATGGTGAGAGTAATGGTATTAAAAAAGTTAACACTGCTGGCAGGCTGATCATTCTACAATGAATGCGTAAAAAACAGCCTCTGGTGTTCAACTCTGAAATGCCCTGTTGTTTTTTTGCAAAAACAATAAAAAAGGTTACAAAAATTACTTTTGAAGTGGGTCCGGTTTAATCAAAACATAACCACCACGCGCACCACGCCTCATCTGCAAAGGGATTGGCTTGCTTTTATCCTGCCGAGCCAGCACGCCCTCTGCCTCTTTCGCACTGAGTATTTCACTATTAGCGATAGCAACAATGACATCCCCCACGCGTAAGCCAGCCGTAGCAGCCGCGCCAGAGGCGGCCTCTACCATAGTGCCCCCTTTTAGTTTTGTTTCTTTTTTCTGATCATCCGTTAAGTCAACCAGCATAAGACCTAACTTGGCGGCTGTGGGATGCATGGGTGTGGAAGGCTTCTCGATTTTCTCAGGCTTCATCGCTTTCACAGCTTTCGGCTCATCGGGCTCTAGCTCAACCACCGTAATCGGTAGCTCTAACATTTTGCCACGCCGATAAACGTTAATCACGGTTTTTGTACCTGGTTTGGTATTGCCAACAGCGCGAGGTAAATCACTCGATTTATCAATCGGCTTTCCATCAAATTTGACAATAATATCGCCCAGCTCAATACCAGCTTTAAATGCGGGCGCGTCGTCTATCAAGCGTCCTACCAAAGCGCCTTGCGCCTTAGGCAGCCCCAGAGACTCAGCTAGTTCTTTGCTAACAGCGCCTGCTTCAACGCCAATACGTCCCCTTGCCACACGTCCGCCACTGCGTAATTGATCAGCGACGCGCGTAGCCTCATCAATCGGAATAGACAAGGACACGCCGTTGTACCCGCCTGAGCGTGTGACAATTTGGCTATTGATTCCCACGACCTCGCCGCGCATATTAATGAGTGGTCCACCAGAATTGCCGGGGTTAATTGCCACATCGGTTTGTATGAAAGGTAGGTACTCGCCCGTATCACGCGCCTTCGCGCTAACAATACCTGCTGTTACAGAGTTATCGAGTCCAAACGGTGAGCCAATTGCCATCACCCATTCACCGACTTTTAAGCGCGCGACATCGCCTAGCTTTACAAAAGGCAGGCCACTCGCGTCAATCTTGACCACGGCAACGTCAGTGCGCTTATCCGCCCCGATAATTTTGGCTTTGTATTCGCGCTTGTCCGTCAGAGTTACCAATACATCGGTTGCTCCTTCGACAACATGCGCATTGGTCATGATGAAACCATCCGCAGAAAGGATGAAACCAGAACCCACACCGCGTGGACGCTCAATCTCTTGTGGTGTTGAAGGCGTTTTTTTAGGCGTCCCGTTTGGAGCGTTGGGATTATTTGGCATATTCGGAATGGGTATGCCAAAACGACGAAAGAATTCCAGCATCCGCGGATCCATACCGTCTGGCGTGCCATCTTCATCATCTTCACCGTTATTGCCTGAAAACGAGTTACGTACTTTGATCTTTTCAGAAGTTCTGATGTTGACCACGGAAGGACCGACTTGCTCAACCAATTCAGTAAAGTCTGGCAGACCACGTATCACAGGGCCTTCTGCGGCTTGAGCCCAAGCGCCCACAAAAATGGCGGTAACGAGCAAAAGAGCGGAGGCTAAAACGGCATATCGCTTTAAAAACATACAAATGACTCCAGACAAACAAAAGAAGAACTCAATTGCTCGAATATGCCACTCTTTTGTAAACTTTCAAGATAGAAACGGTTTAACTTTGCGAACCGCGGTGCGCCCATGCTGTCGTGTGGCGCTCCACGTAGCTAAAGAACTCGTACATCGCCATTGCCATGGCGCCAATGACAACAAGACCAGCAAAGGCAAGCGCCAAGCGTTGCTGCGAGCCCGCCGTTTGCATCAAGTAACCAATACCCGAGTCGCCAGCCGTCATTTCTGCCAATACTGTGCCGACGAACGCCAACGTAATGGCAATTTTGAGCGAAGCATAAAAATACGGAAGTGAACGCGGCAACCCCACTTTAACGAGCACATCCCAGCGCTTAGCGCCCAAAACGCGCAGCACATCTTCTAGCTCGGGCTCAAGCGTAGCAAGGCCTGTGGCGATATTCACGGTAATCGGGAAGAACGAGATCAAGAACGCCGTGAGAATGCCCGGGCCAACGCCAATGCCAAACCAAACCACCAAAATGGGCACAATCGCAGCCTTTGGCACAGCGTTAAACGCAACGAGTAGCGGAAACATGGCAGCGTATGCAAGGCGCGCCGAACCCACTAAAAATCCGAGCAAAACACCCACCACAATACTGATACCAAAACCCACCATGGTGACCCAAAATGTCTGCCAAGCCGCAAATGCAATTGGGTTGGTAAATTCTGCCAAAGCCTTACCAATCATGATAGGGCTTGGAAAAATAAATTCAGGAATATCAAACAGGCTGCACACGCCTTGCCACAAAGCCAGCAAAACAACGAACAAAATAAGTGGCGAATAGGCTTCTAGTTTTTTTGCGTTCATGATGTCTTGCCTCCCACTGCGCCAGCAGTGTTGCCTCGTATAGCACCGATATGCCCACGCAACTCATGAACAATGTCCGAGAACTGCTGCGTATAAGTAATCTCTAAATCACGTGGACGCGGCAAATCAATTTGACGCTCCACCACAAAGCGGCCAGGATTTTTAGACATCACAAAGACTTTGTCAGCCAAAAAAACCGACTCGCGCAAATCGTGTGTCACCAAAATCACGTTGAACTTTTGTTGTTGATGCAAGTCGCGCAGCACGCACCAAAGCTCTTCTTTGGTAAACGCATCCAAAGCGCCAAACGGCTCATCCAAAAGCAACATTTTTGGCTCGTGAATCAGCGCACGGCAAATACTGGCACGCTGCTGCATACCGCCCGAAAGCTGCCATGGAAATTTGTCCGCATAGCCATCAAGTCCTACCGTTTTGAGCAAATTGCGAGCACGATCTTCGTACTCTTTTTTCTTAACCTTGAAGTGACTGCGGTACGGCTCGACAATCTCTAGCGGCAGGAGTACGTTCTCGAGTGTTGTACGCCAAGGTAGTAGGGACGGGGCTTGGAAGGCCATGCCTGAAATTTTGAGCGGCCCTGTAACAGGTGCGCCGTCCACATGAATCGTGCCCTTGGTTGGCATCCGCAAACCCGTGGTGAGCTTCATAAACGTTGACTTGCCGCAGCCCGAAGGTCCCACGATGGCGATGAACTCGCCTTCGGTGACCGACAGGTTAATCGCTTCGACCGCAAACTGATTTTGCGCCAGCAACTCGTCGTTATAGGCGAGCCAAACGTCTTTGAAATCTACAAAAGCCATAAGTCAATTACTGCTTTATTTTGATTATTTCTTTTTAACTATTGGCAGAACCGCATTCAATGCAGCATCGCTTGGCAAAAAGCTACCGTTCCAAATGGCATTGCGATCGACACGTGTTTTGGTACTAAATGCGTCCGACACTTGGCTCGCCATCAAAGTCAAACGACCATCGTTGACCTTGCCAAAACCTTCCTTGCGTGCGTCTGGACTCGCAATCACGGTATCGATGGCCAGCTTCAAACGGCGCTCTTCGAGCGGCACATTGATAATGCCATCACGCGCTTTCACGTAGCCAATTCCCTCGCTTGGGTTAGCAATCACTTCTTTGGCAGATTTTGTGAAGGCGGCTAGGAACGCCTTAATCGCGGCAGGATTTTCTTTAATCAATTTAGGTGTTGCGATGATGGCATTGCCATAGAGCTTCACGCCGTAGTCTGGATATTGCATGATGGCGACGTCTTCGGCTTTCACGCCACGCGCTTCAAGGTTGAGCAGCGATGTGAAAGTAAAGCCCGTAATGGCATCGACATCACCCTTAGCCAACATGGTTTCGCGCAGCGCGGGATCCATCGAAATCCAGTTCACAGCACCCACGCCATTGGCTTTAGCAAAAATAGGGAAGCCACGGCGACCTGCATCAAAACCAGGTGCGCCCAGTTTTTTGCCAGTCAAATCGGCTGGCGATTTAATATTCGATTTTTTAAGCGACATCACCGATGCGGGCGTGTTGTTGTAAACCATCATCACAGCCACAGGCTTGTTAGGTGCGTCAGGGTTATTAGCATGGAATTCCATGAGCGCTGCCAAGTCAGCAAAACCCATGTCATAAGTGCCAGAAGCCACGCGGGTCACCGCCCCACCAGAGCCATTGCCTGCATCAACGGTCACGTCTAACTTTGCATCCTTGAAGTAGCCTTTAGCAACGGGAGCTAGAAAGAATGCAGCTGGGCCTTCAAAGCGCCAATCGAGTTGAAATTTGATAGGCGTATTAGCCTGCGCCATTGCAGACCCAAAGCTCATGGCAGCAGCCACTGTAATGACAGAT
Organism: Comamonadaceae bacterium; assembly: GCA_025352965.1. GTDB lineage: Bacteria > Pseudomonadota > Gammaproteobacteria > Burkholderiales > Burkholderiaceae_C > JASGCK01. Next base: position 7,437 of record JANXRP010000094.1, on the reverse strand, counting down.
TTGATAAAGGTACGCTTACTCATGAAACACTCCAAAATGAGAAAAAATGACTGGACACCAAATTATCACGCAAAGTTTGTGCCCAATATGCATCTGTATACACTTTTACGTATAAATTTCTAGTGATAAACCCTTAGAAATTCAGCCACCATTTGCCGCCGAGCGCTTGTTGCAGATACTCAATAAAGCTCAGCACTTTCGCTGGCACCAGCTTGGGCGAAGGAAAAACCGCGTGCATCTCTTGCGATGGCAAGCTGTGATTGACCAAAACGGCTTGTAGTTTGCCGCTGGCCATAGACTCACGCGCCACATACTGCGGCAAGGCAGCCAAACCCATACCCTCATTAGCGGCCGCCAACACAGCCGATAAATTGTTAGAGCGAAACGTGCCCTTTACTGCAATGGACTGCTCATCGCCGCTAGGCGTTTTTAAGCTCCAGCGGTCATCGCCCTGCACACTGCTATAGACCAAGCAGTTGTGAGCGCTTAAATCAGCTGCCGCCGTCGGTGTTCCATGCGCATCCAAATAAGCCTTGGAAGCCACCAAAAGCCAAGGATTGGTGCCAATAAAACGCGCGCCGAGCATCGAGTCTGCCAAGCGCCCCATCCGCACGGCCAAATCAACACCTTGCTCCACCAAATTGACATACCGATCATCCAAACTAAAGTCGATTTGCACCTCGGGATGCTCGCGCATATAGCGCAGCACAATCGGCACCAAGACGCGCCGGCCAAACGCAACGGAAGAGCTAATGCGCAAGCGCCCGCCCACTTGGCTTTGCATAAGGGTTGCCAAATTGCTCGCCTCATCCATTTCGCGCGCGATCACTTTGCATTTTTCGTAATACGCCGCTCCCACTTCGCTGGGTGTCACGCCTCGCGTCGAGCGATGTAGCAACCGTGCGCCTAGGTGCGCCTCCATCGCCGCAACAGCCTTGGTCGCCGTGGGCTGCGTAATGCCGAGTTCAAGCGCGGCTTTACTAAAGCTACCCATCTCGACGACACGCATAAAAAGTTGTACGCCCGTGATTCGATCCATAACAAAACCCTTCATTTATTCCGTGACGGAATATCAATTATCAGTCAATAGGGATTCACACCAGCACGCTACAAGCCGAACATCAACCTCCTCAAAACAAATCACCTACAGGAGCAAACAAGATGACAAAAATGAAAGCAGCCATGGCAGCGGTATTGGTTATGGAAAAAGAAGGCATCACAACCGCCTTTGGTGTCCCAGGTGCCGCCATCAACCCGCTCTATGCCCAGCTACGCGAGAGGCAAACCATTTCGCACATCTTGGCACGTCACGTGGAAGGCGCGTCGCATATGGCCGAGGGCTACACCCGCGCTAAAGCAGGCAATATCGGTGTGTGCATTGGTACTTCGGGACCCGCAGGTACGGACATGATTACCGGGCTTTATTCGGCGCAAGCGGATTCGATTCCTATTTTGTGCATCACAGGTCAAGCACCCAGAGCGAGATTGCACAAAGAAGATTTTCAAGCGGTAGATATTGCATCCATTGCAAAACCCGTCACCAAATGGGCGACAACCGTGATGGAACCCGCGCAAGTGCCGCGTGCTTTTCAGCAGGCTTTTCATTTAATGCGCTCGGGTCGTCCAGGCCCCGTGTTAATTGATCTGCCATTCGATGTGATGATGGCCGAGATTGAGTTTGACATTGACACCTATGAGCCACTGAACGTTTACAAACCCACCGCTAGCCGTAAGCAAATTGAAAAAGCACTCGAGATGCTGTGCACAGCGGAGCGCCCTTTGATTGTGGCGGGCGGCGGCATCATCAATGCCGATGCGCCTGAGTTGCTCCAGCAATTTGCCGAACTCGTCGGCATCCCCGTGATTCCAACATTGATGGGCTGGGGCACGCTGCCAGACAACCACCCGCTCATGGTGGGTATGTGCGGCTTGCAAACCAGCCACCGCTACGGCAACGCCAATATGCTGGCCAGCGACTTTGTGGTGGGCATTGGCAACCGCTGGGCGAATCGTCATACGGGCTCGCCAGAGGTGTATTGCAAAGGCCGTCAATTTATCCACGTGGACATTGAACCCACACAGATTGGCCGTGTGTTTGCGCCTGATTACGGCATCGTCTCGGATGCCAAAGCGGCGCTGCAACTCTTTATTGAAGTTGCGACCGAATGGAAAAAAGCAGGCAAACTACGTGACTGGTCTGGCTGGGCGAAGGAATGCTACGACCGCAAACATTCGGTCGAATTTATGCGCAAGACCAACTACAACACCGTGCCCATGAAACCCCAGCGTGTTTACCAGTGCATGAACAATGCCTTTGGTCAAGACACCACCTACGTCTCCACCATTGGGCTCTCGCAAATCGCAGGGGCGCAGTTCCTGCACGTTTATAAACCGCGCCACTGGATTAACTGCGGTCAAGCAGGCCCCTTGGGCTGGACAATTCCTGCGGCGCTCGGTGTTCGTGCCGCAGACCCCAAGCGAAAAATCGTGGCGCTATCGGGTGACTACGACTTTCAGTTCATGCTGGAAGAGCTGGCTGTTGGCGCACAATTCAAATTGCCTTACATCCACATCGTTGTCAATAACAGCTATTTAGGTCTGATTCGCCAAGCCCAGCGCGGCTTTAGCATGGACTACGCCGTGCAGCTTGCGTTTGACAACATCAACTCGCCCGAAGTGAATGGCTACGGCGTCGATCACATCAAAGTGGTAGAAGGTCTTGGCTGCAAAGCGATTCGCGTTCGCACACAACAAGAGATTGCACCTGCGATCAAACAAGCCGAAGCTTGGATGGTTAAATTCCAAGTGCCTGTTGTCATTGAGATCATTTTGGAGCGTGTCACCAACATCGCCATGGGTACCGAAATTGACAACGTGGTTGAGTTTGAAGAACTGGCCAGCGACAAAACCGATGCGCCAACCAGCGTGGCTATTTCTATGCTGGATTGAAAGGGAAAACAAATGCCAAAATTTGCTGCTAATTTAACCATGCTGTTTACCGAAGTGCCTTTTTTAGAGCGCTTCGGGCGTGCCGCTGCGGCGGGCTTTACAGGTGTGGAGTTTCTGTTCCCCTACGCGTTTAAAGCGCAAGAGATCAAGGCGCAACTGGATGCGCACAAGCTCACCCTTGTGCTGCACAACCTGCCAGCGGGTAATTGGGATGCAGGCGAGCGAGGTATCGCCTGCCACCCAGACCGTGTAGACGAATTCCGAACGGGCGTTTCTCTTGCGATTGAATATGCCAAGGCACTCGGTGTTCATCAGCTTAACTGCCTTGCGGGCATTGCCCCCAAAGGCATAGCGGACGATGTGCTGCGCCAAACGTTAGTTGCCAATCTCCGTTTTGCTGCGGGCGAATTGAAGCGAGCAAATCTACGTTTGCTGATTGAACCGATTAACACATTTGATATCCCAGGCTTTTATCTCAATCGCACCAGCCAAGCTATTTCGATTTTGGATGAAGTCACGCTGGACGGCAAAACAGACAACGTCTTTGTGCAATATGACCTCTACCACGCTCAGCGTATGGAAGGCGAATTAGCGGCAACTGCGCAAAAATATTTACCACGCATCGGTCACATTCAGCTAGCCGATAACCCACTGCGCAACGAGCCTGGCACTGGTGAAATCAACTATACGTTTCTCTTTGGACACCTTGATCGCATAGGCTACGATGGCTGGATTGGCTGTGAATACAAACCCAAAACAACCACCGACGCGGGACTTGGGTGGTTTTCCGCTTTAAGATAATCGACCTAGGATGAATTATTTTTGCAACCCAAGCAGCGAGAAACACACATGACAACACCCTCCCTCAAAATCGGTTTTATTGGCCTTGGCATCATGGGTGCCCCAATGGCAGGTCACCTCATCAAAGCAGGGCACGCGCTCTATGTCTATACGCGTAGCAAAGTGCCCGCCGAAATTGCAGGTGCCGCAATCGTGTGCGTAGACGCACACGATGTTGCAAGCCGCGCCGACATCATCTTGACCATGCTGCCCGACACACCCGATGTCGCCAAGGTTTTATTTGGCGACAAAGGCATTGCCAGCGGTCTCACGGCAGGCAAGCTGGTGATTGATATGTCCTCTATTTCGCCAGTGGATACCAAGGAGTTTGCGCAAAAGATTGAAGCACTTGGTTGCGACTATTTGGATGCGCCTGTTTCAGGCGGCGAAGTGGGCGCCAAGAACGCCACACTGTCCATCATGGTGGGCGGCACGCCTTTGGCGTTTGAACGCGCCAAACCCGTGTTTGAAGCCATGGGCAAAAACATCACCCGCGTTGGCAATAGTGGCGATGGTCAAACCTGCAAAGTGGCGAATCAAATTGTGGTGGCACTCACCATCAATGCGGTCGCAGAAGGCTTGTTATTTGCAGCGCGCGCAGGCGCTGACCCTGCCAAAGTGCGCGAAGCACTGATGGGTGGCTTGGCGACATCGCGCATCTTAGAAGTCCACGGCGAGCGCATGGTCAAGCGCACGTTCAACCCAGGCTTTCGCATTGCACTGCATCAAAAAGATTTGAATCTAGCGCTCAGTTCCGCCAAGTCTTTAGGTTTGGCGTTGCCCGCCACATCCACTGCGCAGCAACTCTTCAGCGCTTGCGTGGCGCATGGCGGTGCAGCATGGGATCACTCTGCAATGGTGCAAGCGTTAGAAAAAATGTCCAATTTTGAAATTGGACAAACGCCTACGTCTTAATCTAAACCGTCAGCGCTTAAACCAGCAAATCACGTAGCGCCCGTGCCACCACTTTGGTGGCACGACGTAAGTCTTCTAAAACCAAGTGTTCGTCTGCGCGTTTGGCGTTTGACTCCAATACCGTACGCGGCCCCGCGCCATACATCACGCCAGGAATGCCGCGCTCCACGTACAGCCGCACATCGGTATAAAGCGGTGTCCCCAGCGCAGGAATCGGCTCGCCAAACACCGCCGCGCCGTGTTTTTGCAGCGCATCGACCAAAGGCTTATTCCCCGCTAGCGGATACATGGCGTTGCACAGCAAAAGCCGTTTGATATCCGCACGCACGCCTAGGCCGCTTGCATTGCAAGCGGCTACGGTATCGGTAATCAATTGCCGCAAGTCGGTTTCAACTTTAGTGGGATCTTCTTCTGGAATCATGCGACGATCCAGCTTGATGACCACCTTGCCTGGAATCACATTGGTGTTCGTGCCACCCGCAATCATGCCGATATTGAGGTACGGATGCGTAATGCCCGCGACGTTTGAGTGGATTTTTTTGAGCACGTCGTTTTGCGCGTAAAGCATCGTCATCAAAGCGTTCGCGCCTTGCAAAGCATCCACGCCCGAGTCCGGAATCGCCGCATGCGCCATCTTGCCGTGCACAGTGATCTCTAGTTGCAAGCAGCCGTTGTGCGCCGTAATCACTTGATAGCTAAAGCCCGCTGCAATCATCAGGTCGGGCTGCGTGTGCCCATTAGCCAAAAGCCAACCAGGTCCTAGTTCGCCGCCAAACTCTTCGTCATAAGTAAAGTGCAACTCCACTGCACCTTGGCTGGGTTTAGCAACGGCTTCTAAGGCACGGACGGCGAAGCTGTAGGTTGAAAAATCGCACTTGCTCACAGCGGCAGCGCGACCATAGATTTTGCCGTCCGCAATCTCGCCCTCGTAGGGGTCATGCGTCCAGCCCTCGCCCGGTGGCACCACGTCACCGTGGGCGTTTAAGGCAATCGTTTTGCCGCCACTGCCCGAATGACCGTAGCGCCTTCGCACAATCAAATTGGTGATGGACTCCAGCCCATTCTTTTTAACTTTGTCACTGGGCATGACAAATTTTTTAGCTTCAAAGCCGAAGTCTTTGAGCAGCTCTGCCGTGCGATCTGCGTGAGGTGCATTATTGCCAGGCGGCGTATCCGTGGGGACTTGAATCAAAGCCTGCAAAAAGCGCACTTGCTCGTCAAAATGATCGTCAATCCATTGATCTAGCGCTTGATTTTGTAACTCGGACGACATCTCAAATCCCATTTAGTACATGTGTGAAGGCCTGCACGGCCAAATCCATATCGTGGCTGGTAGTTGACTCCAGCGGGTTGTGCGAAATCCCTGCGTTTTCACCGCGCACAAACAGCATCGCTTGCGGCATGATGGTGTGCAGCTTCATGGCATCGTGCCCTGCGCCACTGTTCATGCAATGAACAGGAGACCCCAGGCTTTGCACGGCATCTTCCCAGCGGGCTTGCCACGCGGGAGCGCTTGGCGCAGCCGATGCTGCGAGAATGCGATCCATCGTCAAATTCACACTACGAGAATCAGCAATCAACTGCAAAGCCTTGCAGATATTGGCTTCCAAGACATCACGCTTGGCATCTACGGGTGCTCTGAGGTCAATACTAAACGTGCAAGCGCCTGGCACAACGTTGATCGAGCCACTCGGCACATGCAACTGCCCAACCGTCGCCACCAATTCGGGCTCGGCTTTGGCGCAGCGCTCTATGGCCAACATCATTTCAGCCACCGCCACTGCAGCGTCTTTGCGGCGCGTCATCGGCGTCGTGCCTGCGTGGCTCGCCATGCCATCCACTTTGCACAAGTAACGCACGCTACCGTTGATCGAGGTCACTACGCCTAGCGGTAAATTGAGTTCATTTAAAACAGGGCCTTGTTCGATATGCACTTCGATAAAACCGAGGTAATGCTTGGGATCGCGTTTCAGCTTTGAAATAGCATCCAGATTAGCTGGCAAACCCGCATCCAGCATGGCTTGGCGCATGGAAATGCCTAGCGCATCTTGCTGGTCAAGCCACGCGGGGTCAAAGTCACCCGTGAGTGCGCCCGAACCCAAAAAGGTTGCTTTGTACCGCTGACCTTCTTCTTCGGCAAAGCCAACCACTTCGAAATGGAAGGGAGGGCGTTTGCCTGCCTTTTTCCATTCGCGCACGCACATCATGGGCACATAAATGCCTAGCCTGCCATCGTATTTGCCGCCATTACGCACCGTGTCGTAATGCGAACCTGTCAGCAGTGTTTTTGCATTCGTTTGTGCAGATTTGTAAATGCCCACCACGTTGCCCACTGCATCCAAGCCGACTTCGTCAAAACCGCACTCGCGCATTTGCGTTTGCAACAGGGCAGCACAGGCGCGGTGAGCATCGGTGAGATAGGTCACCGTCAGCTCGCCGCGTTCTTTAAATTCTGGGTCGCTAAAGGCGGCCAACTCCTCATGCCAATCCCAAAGTTCGTTACCCAGCGTGGGGGAAACATCGAACTTATCGTCCAGCCTAATCTCGGCAATGCGGTTGATTTGCCGCAAACACTCCGCCATTTCATAGTCCGCGGGATACCCCAAGCGTCGCTCAAACGCTGCCATGATTTGCGCTTTGGTCAGCCCCGTGCCGCGCGGCCCGCGCACTGCCAAAATAAACGGCCAGCCAAACTTGACGTTGTAATCCGCATTCATTTTTTGAATCTTGGCG
>JANXRP010000049.1 GCA_025352965.1 Comamonadaceae bacterium | reverse complement strand
ATGCAAGAGCGCTTTGCACGGGCGTTGCTGGCGATGGTGTGGTGGGAGCAAACAGCGATGCGACAACCTGCGTTAATCAGGCGGAAGCACGCGTGATCAACAAAATTTGGTACGGCGCAACCACTGATGGCAGCGTTGAGGCAAACGAGTCGGTTGCTGCACGCACAGGCAAAGCGCTAGGTAAAACGGCCACAGGGCAGCAGCTGTGGTGGAGCTATCCGCGCGGAGCAGATTGGGGCGGCCTCATTAGCAGTGTAGGTGGTACGGAAGCCCTTGCCATGGCGCTAGAGGATATTCGCTACGCAACCACCTCTAGCAACTTGGTGAACCCGATCACAGAGCGCGAACGCTGGCGCGCACTTGATTTTGCAGGCCTTGCGGATGCACAGGCCAAAAGCCTTGCGCAGCAACCGCAGTTAGGTAACGTCAATACCGATAGCGCGGACCTTAGCAAACTGCAAAAGCTGGGCCGCAAAATCATCACCTATAACGGCCTTGGTGAAGAGGTGATTCCACCTACCGTTTCCACCAATCATTTTGAGCGTGTCGCTGCAGGTATGGGCGGCGTAGTTGAAGTACAAAAATTCCTGCGCCTCTATCTCGTTCCAGCCAAAGCGCATAGCTCGCAAGGACGCGCCTATACGGTCAGCGGACAAAACAACACCGTACCGCTGCCTAAACTGCCTGGCACAGGCAATCAAAACCCAACGCGTGAGCAAGACCAAATGTTTACGGCATTACAAGATTGGGTAGAAAAAGGCAGCGCACCCAACGACATCGTGATCACCTCGCGCGACAACTCGGTCAGCTATCCACTTTGCGTGTATCCACTCAAAATCACATGGAACGGCAAAGACTCTAGCAAAGTAGCGAGTAGCTACGCTTGCAAATAAATGAATAGTCGGAGCGGCACGCTTAAAAATCAGGCTTAGATTCAAACACCATCTTTTTTTGCGTGCTTGGATGCAAAAACGAAATCTGCTTGGCGTGCAACAACAAACGCGGCGCGGAAGCTTTATCTCCGTACCATTTGTCACCCAAAATGGGGTGCTTGATATGCATCATGTGCAGTCGCAACTGGTGCGTGCGCCCTGTATGAGGGATCAGCGCCACCCGCGTATTGTCTGTCTCGCGGTTCATCACTTCTAATTCCGTTTTAGATGGTTTGCCTTCTTTGAAATCAATTTTTTGCAGCGGGCGATTCACCCAATCCTTGCCGATCGGCGCATCAATGGTAAACCTTGCGGACGCTACGTTGCCAGCCACAATAGCCTCGTAAGCCTTATCCACCATGCCCGTCCGAAATTGTGCATGCAAATCTCGCAGCGCGGCCAGTGTTCTCGCAAACACCATCACCCCCGATGTCGCTTGGTCTAGACGATGCACGATGTGAATTTCGCCAAACTCAGCCGCGAGCCTCGCGCTTAAACAATCTTGCTTATCCGCGCCACGCCCAGGCACGGCGAGCAAGCCTGCTGGTTTGACGGCGACGATGACATGCTTGTCAATATGCACAAGCTTAGGCGGCACTTTTAACAACGGCATACCGCTCTAAAGTTTTGGCTCGCGCCTGGGCATGATCGACAACAGGATTGCGTGCCTCATGAATTTCCTTGTCATTCAAATGCGCCAGCTCGGGCATATAGCGCCTGATGAATTTGCCTTTGGGATCAAATTTTTCGCTTTGGCTGGTCGGATTGAAGATACGGAAATAAGGCTGTGCATCGCAGCCACTGGACGCCGCCCATTGCCAGCCGCCGTTGTTGGCAGCAAGGTCAAAGTCGATGAGATGCGCCGCAAAATAGCGCTCGCCCCAGCGCCAATCGAGTCCCAAATCTTTGGTCAAAAAGCTCGCCACCACCATACGTAAGCGGTTGTGCATATAGCCCGTTTGATTGAGTTGTCGCATGGCAGCATCGACGAGTGGATAACCCGTGCGAGCCTCTGTCCATGAGGCATACAGAGCATTTGCCTCTTCGCCCTGCTCCCACTGAATGCGGTCGTAGTCCAGCTTGAAGCTGCGTTCAATTGCATGCGGAAAGTTCGCCATGATCTGATGATAAAAATCGCGCCAAATGAGTTCTGAGAGCCATGTGGCTGCACCTGTGTCATTTTGATTTTTTGCAAGACTTGCCAGTTGCCGAATCGACACCGTGCCAAAGCGCAAATGCACGCTCAAATAACTGGGCCCCTTGATGGCAGGAAAGTCCCGCGTCTCTTGGTAGCGGCTCATCCGTGGCACAAAGTCTGCTAGCAATTTTTGCGCACCCATGCTGCCCGTTTGTACGCTTAAGCTTGCAAGATTACTCTTTTCAAAGCCAATCTGGGTAAGGCTTGGCAGAGCATAGGCTTCGCGAAGTCCAGTGGATGTGGCTTGCAGGCTAGCGGCATATTTTTCAATCGGGTACGGCTTTAAATAAAAACCATCTTCCCGAGCGGCAAGTTTTTTAAGCCACGCATTTTTGTACGGCGTGAACACGGTGTAGGGCTTGCCAGCTTGCGTGAGTACCTCTTGACGCTCAAACACAACATGATCTTTAAAGGTGTGCAGTTTGCTACCCATCGCCCGCAAAGCCTCGGCTACACGCGCGTCGCGCCTTATCGCGTCTGGTTCGTCGTCGTGATTGGCGTACACCGTTGCCGCGCCTAGCTCTACGGCAAGTCTTGGGATTTCATCTGCCGCTTTGCCGTGCAGCACGAGCAAGCGAGCGCGTCCGTTGGATAATTTTTGCAACTGCGCATCCAAGTCAACGAGCGATTCACGGATGAACTCGACGCGACGATCCGCCTTTGGCAATGCATCCAAAATGTCGGTATCGAAGACGAAGGCGCAATAAACAGATTCGTGACTTTTAAGCGCGTGATAGAGCGCCGCATTGTCAACCGCACGTAAATCGCGGCGGAACCACATGAAGGCAGTGGACAATACATTTTTTAAAGTCATAGATGACGCGATAGAGGAGCTAGGCATGATTTCAAATTTAGGAGCAACACTGCTATCGATAAGTGTAGGCGCTTCACTGGGTGCAATCCTGCGCTGGTGGCTGGGCACGCAACTCAACGCGCTATTCCCGACCATCCCGCCTGGCACGCTAGTCGCCAACGCCATCGGCGGCTATTTGATTGGCGTAGCCGTGGCGTTTTTAGGCAACCACCCCGAGCTCTCGCCGCAGTGGCGACTACTGATCGTGACAGGGTTTTTAGGCGGCCTCACCACGTTCTCAACCTTCTCGGCAGAGGTCGTCACTTTGTTACAGCAAGGCCGACTGATGTGGGCTTGCGGGGCAATTGCAACGCATGTAGGTGCGTCGCTGGTGATGACGCTTTTGGGGATTGGGACTGTGGCGATGTTGTCGCGCTAAAGCTACTTACCAATACAAAACTTAGAAAAAATCTCACCCAACAAATCGTCGGGCGTGAACTCGCCTGTGATACTAGAGAGATCATTCAAAGCAAGACGTAGTTCTTCGGCAATCACTTCTAGCGCTGGCATTTTTGTCGCTAAGTGCTCGCGTGCAAGTTCTAAGTGTTCGCCTACACCGTGCAAGGCATGAACGTGACGCTGACGGGCGATGAAGAGTCCGTCTGTTGTGGCTTGCCAGCCGACGGTTTTGAGAATGGCGGCTCGCAACTCATTCAAACCTGCGCCTGTTTTGGCGGAAAGCATTAAACAATTAGGATCTGACCCTAATTGTTTTAAGTCCGCCTTATTCCACACGTCAATAATCACGCGGCTTGTGGGTAGGCGTGCTCGCAAAACCACATCCCGTGCGGCGTGCGAAGCATCATCTTGTTTTGTCAAGTCGTGCAAAAATAAAATCACATCGGCTGATTCGATGTGCTGCCATGCGCGTTCAATGCCGATTTTTTCGACTTCATCCACAACATCCGAGTTCGTATCGCGCAAGCCCGCAGTGTCGAGCACATGTACGGGCACGCCCTCAATTTGAATCGTCTGCTGCACTACGTCACGTGTGGTGCCCGCAATCGGCGTAACGATGGCGAGTTCCGCGCCTGCAAGAGCATTTAAGAGCGAACTCTTGCCCGCGTTGGGCTGTCCTGCAATCACCAGCTTAATGCCTTCACGCAGTAACGCGCCTTGTGTGGTGCGTTGCATCACGGCGGCTAGTTGCGTTTGCAGTTTTTGCAACTGCCCGCGCGCATCGGCTTGCCTTAAGAAGTCGATGTCTTCTTCGGGGAAATCTAGCGTAGCTTCGACGAGCATTCGCAGGTGGATAAGCGCATCGCGCAGCACGTGAATCGTTTGCGAGAACTCGCCCGATAGCGAGCGGCTAGCCGAGCGTGCTGCCGCCTCCGTGCTGGCATCAATCAAGTCCGCAACCGCTTCGGCTTGTGCGAGATCTAACTTGTCATTGAGGAACGCACGCTCGGTGAACTCGCCTGCACGGGCGATGCGAATGCCAAGGTCTTTGCCCGCCTCTAAACACCGAGCCAGCAGCAATTGCATGACGACCGCACCGCCGTGCGCTTGCAGCTCTAAAACGTCTTCGCCTGTGTAGGAATGCGGCGCAGGAAAGAAGAGCGCAAGACCTGAATCAATCGAGTTGCCCTTTGCATCTTGAAAGGGTAAATAGGTTGCCTCGCGTGGCGCTAGGCCACGTCCACAAAGGGCTTGCACGATAGGCGCAATACCGATTCCGCTTACCCGCACAATGCCAACCGCGCCACGCCCAGGGGCGGTGGCAATGGCGGCTATGGGGTTAGTTGACACCCAATCGCTTGTTAATCACCCACTGCTGGGCGATCGACAAGATGTTATTAACCAGCCAATACAGCACGAGGCCTGCTGGGAAGAAGAAGAACATGAAACTGAACATCAGCGGCATGATCCACATCATCTTGGCTTGCATTGGGTCTGGCGGCGTGGGATTGAGCCACGTTTGCAAGAGCGACGACGCTGTCATCAGCACTGGCAAGATGAAGAAGGGATCGGGCGCTGAAAGATCTTTAATCCATAAGATCCAAGGCGCACCGCGGAACTCGACGCTAGACAATAGCACCCAATACAGAGCAATAAACACGGGGATTTGAATGATGATAGGCAGGCAACCACCCATGGGGTTTACTTTTTCTTCTTTGTAAATCCGCATCATTTCTTGCTGAATTTGCTGCGGATTGTCTTTCAGGCGCTCACGCATTTCCATGATCTTGGGATTGATCGCTTTCATCTTGCCCATGCTTTGGTACGCCTTGGCGTTGAACCAATAGAACACGACCTTAAGCAGTACCACCACCGCCACAATCGCCCAGCCCCAGTTGCCAATGGCTTTGTGCAATTGGTCAATCACCCAAAACAAGGGCTTAGACAAAATGGTGAAGTAGCCATAGTCTTTAACCAGCTCAAGTCCTGGCGCTAATGCTTCTAGGGCTTTTTCTTCTTGTGGGCCCACGTAGAGCTTGGCATCCAGCTTTTGCGTTTGGCCAGCCGCTATCGCCTTAAACGGCAAAATCATGCCTGCGGCATAGAGGTTGGTGTCGATTTTTCGAACGAAGTTTTCGTGCGGTGCGCCGTCCGCGGCTAGCCAGCTGCTAAAAAAGTAATGCTGAACCATCCCGACGTAGCCGCCGCTAGAGGTTTTTTCAAAATCAGCCTTGTTTTTTTCGATATCCGAGAACTCAATTTTTTGATATTTTTTGGCATCCGAATAAACCACAGGGCCCGTAAAAGTGGAGTAAAACGAAGACTCGCCCGCTGGCTTATTGCCGTCACGAATCAGTTGCACATAAAGCTGCGGCGTCATGTCCGCCGCGCCTGTGTTGGTCACTTCGTGCGTCACGGCCATGTCGTAAGCACCTCGGCGCAAGACATAAGTTTTAGCTAACTTTGCATCGCCACCAGCCGACTCAAACCTGAGTGTCAGCGCATCAGCTCCGTCTTTGAGCGCGCGCTCTGGTGTCACAAGTTTCATCGCGGTTTTGTGATTCGGCAAGCCCGCCGCACCAATCAAACCTGTTTGTGCGTTGTAGAGGTGTTCTTTGCTTTGCTCCAAGAGCACCATATTGATGTCTTTATTAACAATGTCGCGCTGCTTCAACAGCTCAGCGCGAACGAGAGTCCCGCCTTCTGCATCGAAGCTGAGCTTGAGCACGTCGGTCGTCACGTCAATCAACTCTTTAGCTGGGGCTGCAGCGGCGCTGTTAGGCGCTGGCGGCAAATTGCTACCCGCAGCAGCTGGGGCTGCACCGCTCACAGCACTGCTGGAAGGCACGCCGTTATTGGCTTGCGAGGCGGCACTGGCGGCAGTTGGGGCAGCAGCAGGGGTCGACTTCACCGTGCTGGCGGCTTTAGGTGCTTGCGGCAAAAAGGTAGCCGGGTGACCGTTAGCAATCTGCCACTGATCCCACAGCAGGATCATAGAAAAACCAAAAACCACCCACAAAATCGTGCGACGAATATCGTTCATAAAAAACCAGAGTTAAAAAAACAAGTGTGAAAGAAGCAACCTTTGATTATCGCTGAGAGCCATGCCTGCAAAGGTAAAGTTATGTGTTGGCTAATTGGTGGCTTTTGGCACAGGATCAAGCCCGCCCACGCACCACGGGTGGCACCGGCCAAGGCGGTGCAGCGTGAGATAGCTGCCTTTGGCTGCGCCGTGGAGTTCTAGCGCTTCAATGGCATAGCGCGAGCAGGTCGGCTCAAAGCGGCATGCAGAGCCTAGCCACGGACTCAAAAATAGACGGTAGCCTTTGACGATGCCGATTAAACCGCGCTGGATGATATTCATGATGGCAATCCAGACAAGCGAAATGGCTCAAGCAATGTGAGAAGTTCTGCGCGAACCGCGCGTTTGAGCACATCCGAGCTCGCGCTGATAAACAAGTCTTTGGCAAACGGCGCTTTAAGCCGCACGGCATAAGCGGCTGGTGTCAAGGGGAACTCGGCGGTAATGGCGTAAACCTGCCGTTTGATGAGGTTGCGCGTGACGGCGCGTTTGGCAAAGCGTTTGGCGGACATCACGCCCACAAAGGCCTCGGAGGCAATGACCTTGGAGAAGAGCGCTGCGTGCTCGGGGGTGATTTGCAAACGATGCACAAAAAAATGCTCGGAGCGCGCTGTTTTAGACAAAACAGATCGCGTGCCGAGCACTGCGTCAAACTGAGATTTGTGCAGAAGATGCTGCACTGTGGTCAGCCTAGATTAGACGTTTGTCAGATTTTTGCGCCCTTTGGCGCGGCGTGCGTTAATAACAGCACGGCCACCGCGTGTCTTCATGCGAACGAGGAAACCATGCGTACGGGCGCGGCGAATTTTGGAAGGTTGGTAAGTACGTTTCATAATAGAACTCTAAAAATATTGCTCCGCAATTTCACGGAAACCTAACATTATCGCAGAAAATCAACGCACTATGAGCATCCCCGACATAAAAACCACGAGCCCCGTGCAGAGTTTCGACTACATCGTGATTGGCGGCGGCACCGCTGGTGCGCTGATCGCAAATCGATTAACCACTCAAAAACAGCGTCGCACGCTGCTGATTGAGGCGGGGCGCAAAGACGATTACCACTGGATTCACATCCCCGTGGGCTACCTGTATTGCATTGGCAATCCACGCACCGACTGGCTGTTTAAAACTGAAACAGAGGCGGGGCTGAATGGTCGCCAACTTCGCTATCCACGCGGCAAAGTGCTGGGTGGCTGCTCCAGCATCAACGGCATGATTTATATGCGCGGTCAAGCCAGAGACTACGACGGCTGGGCTACGTCTGTGGGCGATGCCGAGTGGAACTGGGACAACGCCTTGCCCGACTTTAAGCGCCACGAAGACTATTACAAAGGTGCGGACGATGTGCACGGCGCAGGCGGCGAATGGCGCATTGAGAAACAACGTTTGCAGTGGGACGTGCTGGATGCCTTCCAATCTGCGGCGGTGCAAGCAGGCATTCCAACAACTGGCGACTTCAACCGTGGCAATAACGAAGGCGTGGGCTACTTTGAAGTCAATCAAAAAAGCGGTTGGCGCTGGAACACCGTGAAAGCGTTTTTAAACCCAACCTGCTACGGACGCACGAATTTTGAAATGTGGACATCGGCGCAAGTCAGCAAGCTCTTATTTGAAACGCAAGAGGACGGCAGCAAACGCTGCATAGGCGTGCAGGTGTGGGACGGTCACGAGATGCTGACCGTGCGTGCCAAATGCGAAGTCATTTTGAGCGCAGGCGCTATCGGCTCGCCGCAGATTTTGCAGCTCTCGGGCATTGGTGACTCAGCGCTACTTGCCAAACATGGCATCGAGACTGTGGTTGACTGCAAAGGAGTCGGCGCTAACTTGCAAGACCATTTGCAGATTCGATCGGTGTATGAAGTCAGTGGCGTGAAGACCTTGAACACCATGGCAAACACGCTGTGGGGCAAGGCCAAAATTGGGCTTGAATATGCGCTCAAACGCACGGGGCCCATGAGCATGGCACCCAGCCAATTGGGCGCGTTTACCAAGTCTGACCCCACGCAGCCACACGCCAACCTCGAATACCACGTCCAGCCCTTGAGCCTCGACGCGTTTGGCGAACCGCTGCACAGCTTCAACGCCTTTACCGCCAGCGTGTGTAATTTGAACCCAACCAGCCGCGGCACGGTGCAAATTAAAAGCAATGATTT
>JANXRP010000002.1 GCA_025352965.1 Comamonadaceae bacterium | reverse complement strand
CCTGCACTTTTTTGCCAGCCTCGACTAGCTCACCCCACGTCGTGCCGTCCACCACAATGCCATCCACGCGGCGCTTGGCGCGGTATGCCCGCTCGGGGTCGCCAGCGGTTTGCACACCACGAGAGCCCATGCCTGCGGGACTCTGCTTGAGCCAGTCAATAAAGGCGCTTGCTTCCTTAGCAAAGATATTTTGCGTGCCGAGCGCTTCAGGGGACACCAAAATCGTGAGCATGGAGTTGTAAACCGCACGTTTGTTATCTGCCGCTCTGTGCCACGTGCCGCCACCGCAAAGCGCACCGCCGAGTAACTCGCACGCGACCGCCATGCCAAAACCTTTGTGCTCGCCAAAGGGCATCAAAGCGCCGAGCTGAACCGCACCATTTGGGTCTGGGTTTTGCGAGACCACGACCACGCCGGGGTTGTTAGTAGGTAGCCCCTTCTCGTCAATCAAATAACCATCAGGTACTTGCTCGCCCTTGTTGTAAGCCACGCGCATCTTGCCTTGCGCGACGCGGCTGGTGGCGAAGTCCAACACAAAAGGCTTGTCAGCATGATGACCGGCTAGTAGATTGCCTGCGGCAATGGGAACGCCGATGCAGCACGGATTGGTGCCATAGCGCCCGTCCCCTCCGCCCCATGCCGCCACCACAGGACGCGAGAGCACGTTGACAAAATGGATGCTGACTAAACCCTCGGCCACCGCCATCTCCGCAAAATGCCCGATGCGCCCAAGGTGATGCGCGTGACCCAGCGCCACAATGCAAGAGCCGTGCTTTTTCGCTCGCTCAATCCCCATGCGCGTGGCTTCAACACCCACGATTTGCCCGTAGCCGCGCTGGCCGTCGAGTCCGAGTAATGTGCCCGAATCAAGATTCACGCGAACTGACGTGTTGGGAACAAGTCCTCCTTCCATCACCGCATCCACATATCGGGGCACCATGCCCACGCCGTGCGAGTCGTGGCCGCTCAGGTTTGCTAGCACCAAGTTTTCGGCAACTTGTTTGGCCTCGGCGTCGCTAGAACCTGTGCCCTTAATGATGCGGGTGACGATGTCAGTCAGTGGCTTTGCTTGAATGAGTTTGTCCATGTTCTTTTTCCGATTTTTATTGTGTTTACATCACCGCGCCAATTTGCCACGGCACAAATTCGTTTTGCCCATAGCCATGCGCTTCGCTCTTGGTCGCCCGTCCGGAAGCCGCATCCAGTATGGCTTGGAAGATGATTTGCCCCTTCTGTTCGACTGTCGATCCACCATCGACGATATCACCGCAGTTAATGTCCATGTCGTCTTCTTGCCTGCGCCACAGCTCACTATTCGTCGCCAACTTAAGTGATGGACTAGGCGCACAGCCATAGGCCGAGCCGCGCCCTGTAGTGAAGCAAATCAGGTTCGCGCCGCCCGCTACTTGGCCTGTTGCGCTGACGGGGTCGTAGCCTGGCGTGTCCATAAAAACGAAACCGTGCGTGTCCACGGGTTCGGCGTACTCAAACACACCGTTTAAGTTGCTGGTGCCGCCTTTGGCAACCGCGCCCAGCGATTTTTCTAAGATGGTCGTGAGTCCACCCGCTTTGTTGCCAGGAGAGGGGTTGTTGTTCATTTCGCCGTCGTTAATGCGTGTGTAGTTCTCCCACCACTTGATACGCGAAATCAGCTTTTCGGCAATCGCAGGGTTGATGGCGCGGCGCGTCAGCAAGTGCTCTGCGCCATATATTTCGGGGGTTTCAGACAAGATGGCCGTGCCGCCGTGCGCCACGAGCAAGTCCACCGCAGCGCCAAGGGCTGGGTTGGCGCTGATGCCCGAGTAGCCATCTGAACCGCCGCACTGGAGTCCTACCGTGATGTGCAACGCTGAGCAAGGTTCGCGTTTAATCGCATTCGCTTTTGGCAGCATCTTCTCAATCAGCGCAATTCCTTTGGCAACCGTCTTGGTTGTGCCGCCCGTATCTTGAATGTTGAAAACTTGAAAGGTATCGCCCTCTGCCAAGCTGGACTTCGCCAGCCACGCGTTGATTTGATTAGACTCACACCCCAGCCCCACTACCAACACGCCCGCAAAGTTGGGATGCGTGGCGTAGCCAGCCAGCGTGCGCTGTAGCACTTGCAAACCAAGCCCTTCGCTGTCCATGCCACAGCCCGTGCCGTGTGTGAGCGCAATCACACCGTCAACCAGCGGATAGTTTGCCAAAGCCGCAGGATTGGAGCGGCGTGAAAAATGATCCGCTATCGCCCTTGCTGCTGTCGCCGAGCAATTAACAGACGACAAAATGCCAATGTAGTTGCGGGTGGCAACACGACCATCGCTTCGCTTAATTCCCATGAAGCTGGCTCTTTCAGAGTCTGGCAAAGCCACGACTGGCTTGACTTGTGAGCCAATTGAATAATCGCGTGTGAAATCGCCTTTGTTCTCACCCATCCACAAATTCTGCGTATGGATGTGCTCGCCCGCAGCAATCGGCTTGGAGGCAAAGCCAATGATTTGGTTGTAGCGCCGCACGGGATCGCCAACGGCTAAATCGCGCGTGGCAATTTTGTGTCCCGCTGGGATAAGACCGCGGCTGGCATGGCCTTCGATATTGGCGCCGCTAATGATTTGCGATCTGGCAATGACAACGTCGTCAGCTGGATGAAGGCGAATAAAAGATGCTTGCATAATCTAGGTTCCAAAAAATTGATTATTACGCACTACTATGAGACTACAAAACAAACACACCCTCGTCACCGCTGCTGGTCAAGGTATTGGTCGCGCATCCGCATTGGCTATGGCTCGCGAAGGCGCGCAAGTGCTAGCCACTGACTTAAACGCTGAACTGCTAAAAAGCTATGAGGGCATTCCCAATATCACCACGCAGGTGCTAAATGTCATGGACAAAGACGCGATTCAAAAAACGATAGCATCTTTGCCAAAACTGAATGTGCTGTTTAACTGCGCGGGTTTTGTGCACCACGGCAACATTGAAGCGGCAACCGATAAAGACTGGGATTTCGCCTTTGATTTGAATGTGCGTTCGCAATTTTGGGCGATTCAAGCGGCGCTGCCCACCATGCTCAAAAACGGCGGTGGCTCGATCATCAATATGGCGAGCATTGTGAGTGTGCGTGGACTGCCTAATCGCTTTATCTACGGGGCTTCTAAGGCGGCGGTCATTGGCCTGACTAAGGCAGTGGCGATTGATTACGTCAAGCAAAACATTCGCTGTAACTGCCTATGCCCTGGCACCGTGGACACGCCATCGCTAGGAGACCGTATTAGCGCATTTGCCGACCCCGAGCAAGCTCGCAAAGACTTCATCAATCGTCAGCCAATGGGGCGCTTGGCCACAGCCGATGAGATTGCCCCCACTGTGGTTTTCTTGGCCAGCGACGAGTCATCGTTTTATTCAGGTGAAGCACTGCACGTGAATGGCGGCATGACGATTTAAACATTTAAAAAAACATTATGAACAACTACGATTTAAAAAACAAACACGCGGTCATTACGGGCGGCGCATCGGGCATTGGGTTTGCGATTGCCAAGCGCATGGTTGCGAGCGGTGCCAGTGTGACGCTCTGGGACAGGGACGCGGAGGCTTTATCCCGTGCGGCCTCTCAGCTAGGCGCGGCTGTAAAGACCGCTCAGCTTGACTTGGCGGATCATCCGCAAGTGGTGAAAGCCGTTGCTGATACCGTGGCACATAGCCCGAACAAAACAATCGATATCTTGGTTAATAGCGCGGGCATTACGGGGCCGAACGAAACACTGGCAAAGTATCCGATTGATGCGTGGCACCAAGTGATGCAAATCAATTTGAATGCCCTGTTTTATTGCTGCCGTGAAATCGTACCTGTCATGCAGGCCAACGATGCGGGCAAGGGCTGGGGGCGCATCGTCAATATTGCCTCGGTGGCAGGCAAAGAGGGCAACCCCAACGCCAGCGCTTATGGCGCGTCTAAGGGTGCAGTGATGACGCTGACGAAGGCGCTGGGCAAAGAGCTAGCCGCCACTGGCATCCGCGTCAATTGCGTCACGCCAGCGGCGGTGGACTCGCCTATGTTTAGCCAGATGAAACCTGAGTTCATTCAGTACATGCTCTCCAAAATTCCGATGGCGCGATTTGGGCAAGCAGACGAAGTGGCGGCGCTCGTGACGTGGTTATCGACCGAGGACTGCTCGTTTAGCACGGGCGCGGTGTTTGATATTTCGGGTGGACGAGCAACGTATTAAGCGACGTACTAACGCGCCCGCTTACCAGCCTTTTCCGCGTTGGTCAGCTTGAGTTGTACGAGTGTCAGCGTCATCAAACCCACCGCCAAAATGAGCGACGCGGCTGCCGCCAGTCCGTATAAGTGGATTTGCTCAGCAAAGCCTGTTTGATAAATAAATTGCACAATGAAGGTTGTCGCCGAGCCAGGTCCACCGCCCGTCAGCACAAACACTTCGTCGAAGATTTGCACGGCGCGAATCATGGCTAGCACGAGCACCACAATCAAATTGGGCATGAGTAGCGGTAACGTGATGCGCGTGAGTGTTCGCCATGGTGAGGCAGCGTCCATCTCGGCAGCTTCGTACATGTCTTTGGGGATGGCTTGCAAGCCCGCTAGCAAGATCAACGTGTAAAAGCCCATGTGTGCCCAGATGGATACGAATACCGTCCAAAAGAATGCCCACGAGCCTGTGGTGAGCCACTCAATGGGCTGCGAGCCCGCCGCAATAAGACCCGCATTAAAAACACCTTGGTTTTGCAGCAGCCACTTCCAAATGAGGGCAACCACCACAGGCGAGAGCAGCACAGGATAGAAGAATACGCCGCGCCAAAACCCACGTCCGATAATTTTGCGATTCAGAATGAGCGCTGTAACCAGTGAAAAGAACACCATCAACACGACTTGAATCACACTGAATTGCACAGTGTTAAAAATCGCCCGCCAAAAAATATCTTTGCGGCAAGTTTGAATGTCGAAGTAGTCACGGCATTCGAGCAATATGCCAAAGTTTTCTACGCCTACATAAGGCCTATCGAACGGCATCAACTTGACGCCACCCGTTACCGCATAAATCAAATTGATCAGAATAGGCAAGAACGTAAACAAGCCAAAAACCAACAAGTTAGGGCCAACAAACAACCACCCTAGACGCTTAAAGCCGAGATGCTTTTGCCCGAACCGAAAAAAAGGCTCAAACAAATTAAAGAAAAAGGCGAGGCCAAACTGTACGCTTCGGCTCGCCAATTTTTGTGTCATCTCAAATATCCTTTGTGCGCTGTTGGGAAGGCTTATTTAGTGGCCTGCTTGACAGCATCCACCATATCGACGTTTAGCTTGTTGATAGCTTCATCCGTAGACATTTCACCCACAATGGCCTGCGTGACGCGAGTGACCGTTGGCAACATCATGGCGCGGTTGAATCTATACCCTTGAAAAACAAACGCTTCGGTGGTCAAGTTGCCCACACCGCTACTAAACACGCCAAGTGCGGCGCGCTGTGCAGGAGCAGCATCTGGGTAAGGCACACCTTTTTTAGCTAAGCCTTGGTGCGCAGGAATATTTTTGGTCTTCCCAGTGAACTCGGCGTAATTAGCTTCGGAGCTGATGAAGTCCATGAAAGCCGCCACTTCTTTGGGTGACTTACTAGTCTTCAAAGCTACCCAAGCCGCGCCGCCAGGAATACCCGAGCAAGCTGCGGGACCGCAGGGGTTAGGCACAGCAACCCAGTCAAACTTTGTACCCACATCTTTTTGCAGACGATTAATTTGCCACGAACCCGACAAGACCATCGCCACGCGGCCATTGACAAACTCGCCCACTGAGTCCGCATAGGTCGAGCCGCCTGAGCCACCCCATACATCTTTCAGCATCGCCCCGTCTTTGTGCCAGCCGACAAATTTAGTAATGGTGTTTTTATAGCCCGCATCTAAAATGAGGTTGCCTTGTGCATCCAAAATTTTTGCGCCATAGCTAATGGCCGGACCTGCAAAGCGATGGCCAGAACGATCCCATGCCATGCCTGCTTTTAGATCTGTGGCTTTGGCAACTTTGCTTGTCGCTGTAATCCACTCATCCCAAGTCGCTTTAGGACCGGGCAATGCCACTTTAGCTTGTTCAAACAAGGTCTTATTGACGTAAGGACCCGTCATGGTGAGCTGCGACATAAAGCCATAGATACCTTTGTCGGCGCTGGATGGGCGTAGCCATGGCTGAGTTGCGCCAAAGTTAGCTTCCCAGTACTTGGCATCTTTTACGTCTTTACTAATATCGAGGTAGTACTTCGACAAACCACCAAGATCGGTCACGCGTGCAATATCAGGGCCTTGGCCAGCAGCCAACTGCACGGGCAGTTGTTCAACAAT
This sequence comes from Comamonadaceae bacterium, assembly GCA_025352965.1. Lineage (GTDB taxonomy): Bacteria > Pseudomonadota > Gammaproteobacteria > Burkholderiales > Burkholderiaceae_C > JASGCK01. The sequence goes on along the minus strand of JANXRP010000002.1, from coordinate 4,239 downwards.
TGTTTTATAAGGGACTACGTCAACCACCACCTTGGTACCAGGGTTGGCGGCCTCAAAGCGCTTAGCTTGCTCGGCGGTCACGTCGCACTCGACGCCATCTTGGTAGCACATGACGCGAATTTCTCCCGCCTGGGCAGAGGTCGCAAAGCCAATACCAGCAAGGGCTAGCGCAAGTGTTGATAAGGTTATTTTGATTGTCATAGCGTTCTCCGTAAGTATGAATAAATAGTTCTTAACTATAGCCTTTTGAACCTCCCTCAGCATCAGGGTTTACGGCAGTGTCATGCCAGCGCTGCCCACAATGCGGCGCTAAAAATGAGCATCGCTCCCCACAACACGCGCGCTTCTAGCACTGCCGCACCAAGCCACACGGCAGACAGACTAGCAAAGATGATTTCGGTGAGCATCACGAGAGAGGTGGTGCTAGATTTCAGCCGTGATGCGCCGTATTGCAGTGCCAAATTACCGAGCAAAAAGACTGCGCCCATACCAAGAACGCAAAGCGCTAGCGTCCATGAAAAGCTTGGTAGCAGCGGCACGACTCCTGCCCAAGCACCTAACACACCAATGGCGAGCGCAATGATGGCGCCTCCTGCAAACATCGCAAAAAGTCTGCCAATCTCAGTGGTCTTATCCAGCTTACGGAGCAAAACATTGGTAAGAGCAAACGTGAAGCCACCGCCCAGTGCCAGCCAGTCAGCAAGCGAAGACGGAACTGGCCACGCAGCATCTGATTTTTTAAGGACTAGCAGCACACCCGCTACGGCGAAGCCTAAGCGCAGCATGCCCTGCAAGCTAATTGGCTCTTTGAGCAGCCAACGCGCTAAGAGCAATGCCCATGCTGGCATCAAGTAGAAAAGTAGCACGACGCGAACGACATCGCCCACCGTTACCGCCCAATTAAAACCAACGTTAGTAAAGCCTGATGCGAGCGCCAAAAGCAGAAGTCCACGCGATGCAAACAGCTCTTGCCACACACGCGGTTGATAAAACGTGACGGCCAGCAAAACCACCGCAAACATCAAGCACGTTGCCCATAGTGGATGCAAGCCTGCTTCTGCCATAAAACGAAAAGGCCACCATGACACTCCCCACACAAACGCGTTGGTAATGAGTGCCAAAGTGGCCAATGACTTACCCGCAAGCCTCATAAGTTGGGCTTAGCGAGAACTCAATTTAACGCCAGCCACGACCCGCTGGCGCAACACTTGGACGCGGTGCGCGATCTGCGCCTAGCGTTGGACGTGTGCCAGCATGGGCTGGACGCGGTGCACCAAAATCCTTGCGCGGTGCAGCAGGCGCGCCAAAATCACCGCCGCCGAAATTACGACGTGGTGCGTCAAAGTTTGGACGTGGTGCGCGTTCGCTGCGCTCTACAAAACTATGCGGTGCAGGTGCCTGGAGGCCACGTGGGTCATGACGTGCGTCTTGCTGTGCTTGGCGATTGGCAAAGCTATCGTCACGCGGTGCGCGATCCGCACGGTCGCCAAACGGACGGCCACGTGGTGCGCCGCGATCTGCAAAGCCACCGCCCGCACGCTCGCCGAAGCTTGGACGATCACCGCCAAAGCCGCTTGAACGTTCGCCGAAACTGCCACGCGCTGGGGCACGATCAGCAAATCCACCACGATCACCAAATGAACGTGGCTCGCTGCGGCCTTGGTAGCCACCGCCGTTATTGCGGTCGTTGAAACCGCTTGCGCCGCCGTAACTGCGTCCACGGCTGCCAGGTGCTGGCTTAGGTGAAAACTTGCTTGGCACGCGGCGTGGCTCTAGGCCTTCCACAACAGACGGCTCTACGCGATTGTTGGTGAATTGCTCGATGCGTCTCCAATTAAAGGCTTCTGAGTGATTAACCAAACTCACGGCAACGCCAGAGCGTCCTGCACGGCCTGTGCGGCCAATGCGGTGAACATAATCTTCGGATTGCTTAGGTAAATCAAAGTTAACCACGTGGCTAATATCAGGCACGTCGAGTCCACGAGCAGCCACATCGGTAGCGACCAGCACTTGCATCTTGCCGCCGCGCAGCAAACCCAGCGTACGATTGCGCGCGCCTTGGCTCATGTCACCGTGCAAAGCACCAGCGGCAAAGCCGTTGTCGGCTAACTGTTCGGCGAGTTGATCTGCATCACGTTTTGTAGCAGTAAACACAATCGCTTGTTTCATCGTTGCATCACGCAAGATGTGGTCCAGCAAACGGTGCTTGTGCCCCATATCGTCGGTGAAATGCATACGCTGCTCGATGGCACTTTGGTCAAGCTTGGTCGCTTTAATCGAAATGCGTTCAGGATCTTTCAACATACGGCGTGCCAAGGCAGCCACGCGCTCGTCCAATGTTGCCGAGAACATCACGGTCTGACGACCCGCAGGTGTGCTATGCAAAATTTGATCGATATCGTCTTGGAAACCCATATCCAACATGCGGTCGGCTTCGTCAAACACCATCATGGTGAGCTTAGATAAATCAATACGGCCAGAGCCAATGTGATCGAGCAAACGGCCAGGTGTTGCCACCAAAATGTCGGGCATACGCGCCAGCATTTCTAATTGTTTTGGATAAGGCATGCCGCCCAAAATACTGGTCACTTCAATGTGACGCAAATATTTGCCAAAATCTGCTGTTGCGGCTGTAACTTGCTGCGCAAGCTCACGCGTAGGAGTTAGCACCAACACGGAGGGCTGTGCAGGGCCGCGGGCTTTTGCGCTGCGTCCTGTTTTTAAACCTCCTTTGTCGCCGTAGCGATCACCACCGCGGTGGTTCTTGCCTGGACGACCACGGCCACGGCGCTCCTCGACCATCGCAGGACGAACCGCTTCTAGCGACTCGTCAACGGGCAGAGATGCAATCTTGTGAAGGGCGGGCAACATAAACGCCGCCGTTTTGCCAGAACCCGTTTGCGAGGACACAAGCAAATCACGACCCGCCAAGAAGGCAGGAATGGACTTGGCTTGCACGGGGGTAGGCTCGGTAAAGCCCAGATCGGTCAAGGCGCGCACGATGTCGGCGTTTAACCCGAGGGATGCAAAAACATTGGTTTTATTAATAAATGCCGCTGCAGCATCGGTTGATAACTCTGTAGGAATCACCTCTGGCGCAAGACTGTCAGTCACAACAACGTCAGTCGTTGCAACGATAGTGGTAACTTCTTCAATGGAAGTTGTAGTTTGGATATCAGACATAAAAGCTCACAAATAAATGTAGGAGCCACGCGCAAAACGAAAACGCATCGCCCACATGGGGCAATGTTTTAAAGGTGCGAACTAGGCGCCGACGTTGGACGGATCTAAAGATTCCGCCTTAAACAGCAACGACGCCTTGAAGAGACAGGACTAAAGATCTTTTCAGATCCAAACCCAGAAGTAGAGAAGGAGACGTTGCAACAAAACCACTAAAAAATTAGCGATGGCTATATTGTACTCGGTAAAAACCCTTATCGGCAAGTTTCAATATCAGCAAGGTCTGGTGGCAACCTAACACCCGTATCAATACACGTACCAGCGCGGCCACCAATTTGAGTGTTCAATTGAATAGGTTTAAAGCTAGTACTCGTTGAGACGCCGACTGGCACATTAAATTCACCGTTTCTAGTAACGGGCATATTTACGCTATCGCCGCGACCCGTCGTTCCCTCACTTGCAGGCAGTGCGCGCTCGCTAATTATCACCAATGTCTCTACAAAAATGCTCGCCACAGTGCCAGTTGGGGCTGGCGTTGGCGTTGGCGTTGGCGTTGGCGTTGGCGTTGGCGTTGGCGTTGGCGTTGGCGTTGATGTGATATTTGCACCAGGCGCATTGACAATGCTGGATCCTCCAGCCATGGTGTAATTTACCGTATCACGAAGGGCATTTGTCAGGTTTATCGTCTGAAGCCCAACACTAGCATTCGTAAACGCAGCGCTGGTATTAATTGCTGTGAAGGTTGTGCTGGTGTTAAGACTGCCATTGGCTTGCGCCACATTACCTAGCAAGACAGTGCCTGTGCTGTTGGAAATGACCGTAGCACTCGTTGTAGAGTCAAATGCTTTACTAGAGACCGTTCCGTTCGTCGTGATCGTCACGTTGGCTTTTGTAATAGTGGCGCTATTGGTGCTGATTTTTGTTGAGCCGCCGCCCACGATGGTGTAGTTAACCGTGTCTTGCAGTGCTGCGGTCAGATTGACGATTTGCGTACCGGCACTGGCGTTGGTGAATGACGATGTTGTGTTCACTGACGTGAACGTGCTGCTGGTGTTCGTG